>JAGWUU010000385.1 GCA_028868335.1 Sphingomonadales bacterium
GCGCCCGGCTCGCGGAGAAGATGCAGATCCTTGCCCGCACCGACGTTGTGACCGGTTTGCACAATCGCGCCGGCCTCAATCACTATCTGGTCGAGCACATGGCGCGCCCTGACGCCTCACCGCACCTCGCGCTGTTCTGGCTCGACCTCGACAAATTCAAGGAGGTCAACGACGCGCTCGGCCATCACACCGGCGATCGGGTGTTGTGCGAAGTGGCCCAGCGCCTGCGCAGCCAGTCGAAGCCCAGAAGCGTGATCGGCCGCTTTGGCGGCGACGAATTCATTCTGGTCTGCGATGTGCGCGACCGGCGCGAGGCAGAGACGATCGCGCTGGCCCTGCTTGGCGAAGTGAGCCGCCCGCTGCGCATCGACCAGAACCGGCTCGAAATCGCCTGCTCGATGGGCATCGCCGTCTATCCCGAAGACGGGAAGGACGTCGAGAGCCTGATGCAGGGGGCCGATCTGGCGCTCTATCATGCCAAGGTGAACGGGCGGAACCAGGCCAGCTTCTTCGATCCATCCATGACGCGCGACCTCGTTCGCCGCCGCGAGATCGAAGCCGAGTTGCGCCTGGCCTTGCAGCGCGACGAACTGTCGATCTTCTTCCAGCCGATCGTCGACCTGGAGACTGGAAAGATCCGTGCTTTCGAGGCGCTGGTCCGCTGGTTCCATCCAGAGAAGGGCGAGCTGCGCCCTGACGAATTTATCCCCGTTGCCGAGGAAACCGGCGCGATCATCACGCTGGGCAACTGGATCACCGCCCAGGCGGCCAAGGCCGCGGTGCAGTGGCCCGACGATATTACCGTGGCGGTCAACCTCTCGCCGTTGCAGATCAAGGCGCCGGGTGCCGCAATGGGCATCCTCAACGCCCTGCGCGAGGCCCGCCTTCCCCCGCACCGGCTCGAACTGGAAATCACCGAGACCGTCCTGCTCGATCATTCGCAGCAGACCGAGGATTTCATGGCGGAACTGTCGCAGGTCGGCGTGCGGTTCGCGCTTGATGACTTCGGCACCGGCTATTCCTCGCTCGGCTATCTCAACAAATATCCGTTCGGCAAGATCAAGGTTGACCGCAGCTTCGTCTCGGGGGTCAACGTCGGCAAGAAAAGCGACGCGATCATCCGCGCTGTCTCCGAAATGGCGTCGACTCTCGACATGGCGATCGTCGCCGAGGGACTGGAGACGATCGAGCAGGTCAAGGCAGTGCGCGCCGCCGGTTGTACGCTGGGCCAGGGCTACTACTTCAGCCGCGCCGTGCCCGATTACCTTGCCGCCATGCTGCTTGCCCAGGAACGCGACAAGCTCAATCCGCGACTCGCGGTGGGTTGACGCCCGCGCCAGTTTGGCAGGCAACGCCTCGCGCTTAACCTAGCAAATGCTATTGCGAACTATTTGCAAACATTTCCTGCCTGTACGACCTTTTATCGGGTTGCATTCCCCGTCCGCCACGTTAAGGGCACCGTTGTTCGCCGGGCTTCCCACGCTTTCAGCGGGATGAAAGGGGTGCGCCCACAGGCCAGACGCTGATCCCGCTTACCCAGGGAAGGACATCGTCGGATTATGGCACGCAAGAAGATCGCCCTCATTGGCGCCGGCATGATCGGCGGCACGCTCGCGCACCTCGCCGCCAAGAAGGAACTGGGCGACATCGTCCTGTTCGACATTGCCGAGGGCATTCCCCAGGGCAAGGCGCTTGATCTCAGCCAGTGCGGCCCGATCGAAGGGTTTGACGCGCAGATCAAGGGCACCAACGACTATGCCGATCTGGCCGGGGCCGACGTGGTGATCGTCA
>JAGWUU010000120.1 GCA_028868335.1 Sphingomonadales bacterium
ACCGGATGCTGCGCCTGCCCGATGCGGTGCGCGGGGCGCATGACCTTTCGCATCACCGTCACGCGGTCCACGGCGCGGCGCCTTGTCCGGTCCACATCAAGCGGGCGATGATCGACTGGTGGGGGCCGATCCTCGACGAATACTATTCGGGCAGCGAGGGGATCGGATCGGCGGGGATCACCTCGGCCGAATGGCTGGAACACCCCGGCTCGGTCGGACGGCCGACCGGGTGCAAGGTCCACATTCTGGGCGGTCAAGGCAACGAATTGCCACCGGGTGAAACCGGCGACATCTACTTCGAATCCGAGACCCCTTTCGCCTACTGGAACGACAGCGAAAAGACCCGCAAGGCGACCAACGAACGCGGCTGGCGGACCTTTGGTGATGTTGGCCATGTCGATGCTGATGGCTACCTCTATCTTTCCGACCGGCGCCACTTCACGATCATCTCGGGCGGGGTGAACATCTATCCGCAAGAGATCGAGGCCGTGATGCTCGAGCACGAAAGCGTGCGCGACGTGGCGGTGATCGGCGTGCCCGACGACGAATTTGGCCAGAGCGCGCTTGCGGTCGTGGAACCGGCAGAGGCGGTTGATGCCGCCGCGCTGACCGCGGAGCTTGCCGCCTACGCTCGGCGGCGATTGGGGCCGGTCAAGGCGCCCAAGCGGATCGAACTGGTGGAGGCGCTGCCGCGCCACGACACCGGCAAGCTCTACAAAGCGGAGCTGATCGCGCGCTTCGGCGGACCGGCGGCAGGCGAAACATGAACCGTCAGGAACGCGCGCCGCTGGGCCTGGGCCAGACGCTGGCCTATTGCCTCTATGCGATCCCACTGATTGCCACGACCGGGGCGATCAGTACTTTCATCCCGCCCTATTACAGCCAGGCGCTGGGAATGCCGCTGGCCATGGTGGCGACGTCACTGGTGATGATCCGCTTGATCGACGCCATCTGCGATCCGGTGATCGGTCTGGCGGTTGACCACGCGCCCTTTCGCCAGAAGCACCGGCCCTGGCTGCTGATCGCGCTGCCGCTCTATCTGACAGCCGTGGTTCTGCTGTTCTTTCCGGCCAAAGGGCTGATCGGGTCTGCCTACCTGATCGCCACCGGGGGGCTGGTTTATATCGCCTTCACGATCGCTCAGGTCGTGCATCAGGCATGGGCGGCATCCTTGGAACGCGATCCACGGCGGCTCTCCCGCCTGTTCGGCCTGCGCGAAGTAGCCGTGATCGCAGGGGTTCTGGGTGTCTTCGCGGTGGCTGCGCTCGCCAGCCATCTTCAGGGGGGCGACGTGGCTGTACAGGCGCGCGCGGCCGGGATCTTCATCCTGGTGACGATCACTGTGGCGACGCTCGTTACCTGGGCCTTTACCCCGGACTCCGGCAAGGGCGACATGGCGCATGGTGACGCGAGTTGGGCGGTGCTTCGCCCGTTTCTGCTCAGCCGCGACTTCATTCTGCTCTCACTGGCCATGCTGGTCTACAACAGCGCCTGGACCGCAATGGGCGCTATGGGGTTCTTCGTTGCCCAGCATCTCTACCGCGCGCCCGAATATTTTGCGCTCTCGCTGGTGCTGACATTTGCGATCGCGCCGTTCGGGATGATCGGCTGGATGAAGCTGGCGGGCCGATGGGGCGACCGCGCCACCTTGCGGTTCGCGTGCCTGTTTCTGGCAAGTGCGATTGCGCTGTTGCCGCTCGCAACGCGCTTCGGGCTTTCTGGCCTGATCGCGGTCCAGATCCTGATGGGATTGGGTTTTGGCGCGGGGCCCTATCTACTGCGCTCGATCACCGGTGTCCTGGCCAACGCCTATATCGCGCGGACGGGATGCGAGGTGCGCGGCGCGGCCTTTGCCATGATCAATTTCTTCGACAAGCTGGGCAGCGGGCTTGGCGCGGCGGCATTGCTCCCGCTGGCGCTGCTCGGCTTCGATCCCAAGGGCGCGGTCGATGACCATGCCCGCCATGTGCTACTGGTGATCGCCACGGCGGCGCCGCTCGCGGGGTTCGTGATCGCCGCTTGCCTGATCAACGCGTTAAAGTTGGCCCCGCAGCCGGATCAGTCCAGCGTTCCGTGATCGAGGAAGCGCTCGATCGCAATCTCGTGCGGGGCAAGGTCCAGCCCTTGCCGAGCGATCCAGACGTCGTCGAAATAGGATGAGCGGTAGCGCTCGCCGCTGTCGCACAGAATCGAGACGATCGAGCCCGCCTGCCCCGCGCGCGCCATTTCGCTGGCGAGCTGTGCGCAGGCCCAGATGTTGGTTCCGGTCGATCCACCGCAGAGCTTGCCCATCCGACGCGAGATCGCCCGCGCCGCCGCGATCGACTGGGCATCGCTGACCACCACCATCCGGTCGACCACGCCGGGCACGAAGCTGGGTTCGACCCGGGGTCGTCCGATTCCCTCGATCAGGCTCGTCGGCCCTTCGCAGGTATCGACAGTTCGGTCATGCCAGTGGCGGTGAAACACCGAGGCGGCGGGATCGGCGACGCAGACCTGCGTGGTGTGGCGGTGATAGCGGGCGAAGCGCCCGATCGTGGCCGAGGTGCCGCCCGTGCCCGCTCCGCAGACGATCCAGGCCGGCACCGGATGCGGCTCGCGCGCCATCTGGGAATAGATCGATTCTGCGATGTTGTTGTTGCCGCGCCAGTCGGTCGCGCGTTCAGCGAACGTGAACTGGTCCATGTAGTGCCCGCCGCTGGTCCGGGCGAGATCTTCGGCAACGGTATAGATCGTCCGGGCATCCTTTACCGGATGGGCGCCGCCGCCAAGGTCGGCAATCGCCGCGATCTTTTCGGGCGCGGTGTTGGCAGGCACCACCGCGATGAAGGGCAGGCCCAGCATCCGCGCGAAATAGGCTTCGGACACCGCAGTTGATCCGCTCGACGCCTCGATCACCGGACAACCGCGATGCAGCCAGCCGTTGCTGAGCGCATAGAGAAACAGCGATCGGGCCAGCCGGTGCTTGAGGCTGCCGGTGGGGTGGCTCGATTCGTCCTTGAGGTAGAGCGCCACGTCGGGAAGCGCGGGAATCGGCACCGGCAGCAAGTGGGTGTCGGCAGAGCGCGTGAAGTCCGCCTCGATCCGACCGATCGCCCAGTGCACCCAATCGCGGTCCACATTGGTCGGAGCAGCAGGAGTCATGGTCATGCTCGTCATCAAACTCCCTTTTCCACCGATCACACCGCCCGTTGATCAAGCGCACGGGTAATGCGGTCAATGGCTTCGTCGATCAGCACGCGCGGGCAGCCGAAATTGATCCGGGCATGGCCCACGCCGCCCGTGCCGAATTCCGGCCCGGGGGACAGACCGACCCTGGCTTTCTCAAGCAGCCATGCCCCGGGATCATCGCCCAGACCAAGGTCGCGAAAATCCAGCCAGGCCAGAAACGAAGCCTGTGGCGCAATCAGGCGGACACCGGGAATCCGGCGGACAAGTTCGGCAACAAGATGGTCGCGGCTGGCGGTAAGATAGTCCACTTGCGCGCGCCGCCACGCCTCGCCTTCGGCAAAGGCGGCGCGGGTCGCGACCAATCCCATCAGGCTGTCGGTTCTGGGAACCATGCCGCGATGCGCGGCAACGAAGCGGCGGCGCAGCTCCTTGTTGGTGATGACCGCGAAACCAAGCTTGAGGCCCGAGAGGTTGAAGGTCTTGCCTGCCGACATCAGCGTAATGGTGCGGGCCGCGATCTCGGGGGAAAGACTGGCAATTGGCACGTGCTCCCGCCCCGGATAGACCAGATCGCAATGCACCTCGTCCGAAAGGATCAGGACATCCTCACGCTCGCAGATCGAAGCCAGCCGGATCAGTTCCTCGCGGCTGTAAACCTTGCCAGTGGGGTTGTGCGGGTTGCACAGCACCAATGCCCGCGCACGGCTGATGGCCTCCTCCAGATCGCCCATGCCGTAGCCGTCCGGTCCAGGTTCGACCAGCGCGTCGATCCGGCACAGCCCCCAGTTGGACGGCGCGGCGTGGATCGGCCCATAGGTCGGCATCTGCATCGCCACGCCGTCCCCCGGGGATAGCAAACCGCCAAGCGCCATGGCGATACCGGGCAGGGCGCCAGGAATGAACACCAGATCGCTTGCGGAAACCTGCCAGCCATATCGCGCCGACAGCCAGCCGACGATCGCCTCGCGCGTTTGCCTGTCTGGCATTGCGTAACCGAAGGCGGGATTTTGCAGACGCTCCGCCATTGCCGCGACGATCGCTTCGGGCACCGCGAAATCGGTGTCAGCGATCCACATCGGCAGGACATCGTCGGCATAGCGGTTCCACTTGACGCTGTCGGCCGGGTTGCGCCGGTCGATCGGGCGGCCAAACAGCGCGGAGCGCACCGGCGCGTCAGCCGCGCGGCATGCGGTGGCCGAGCGGAGCCCCGGTTACGGCGCTGACGTTTTCCCGCACATCGAAGATCTTGATCGAATGGTTGGACGAGTCCGGCAACTTGCACACGGCCGCCGCAATCGGCCCGTCGACATAAGCCTGCGCGCTGGCGCGTGTCTCGAACAGGTAGATTCCGCCGCTCTCGCGCCGATCCGCGTCGCGCAGCCAAACCTTCCAGCATAGCCCCTCGACGGATTGAAAGATCCTGGCCCGCTCGGGATTGGACCGCTGTTCAAGCTCGTCCTCGCTTACGTCATAGTCAAAATTGATCTGCACAATGGTAGCCATGGCAATCTCCAGTTCAAATCCGGTTTGGCTGGCTAACACCTGGGTTGGCTGCGGGACGAGTGAATTGGATGCGGCAAGCGTGAACTTGGTTTGGCAATCAACCAACACAAAGGATGTGGGACACCAGCCGCCACGAAAACTGCCGTTCAGGATCGTCGTTCACTGAGAAACGGAACGAAGGGCCATCTACATGGGTCGGCCCACCCAAAGCAGACCTTCCAGATTGTCGAACATCCCTGCCTAATCCACAATCGCCCTAACGGCCGCGGCCAGCGCGCTGATTCGCGCCGCGGCAGCCTCTCTCACCGATGGCAGCTGGACGCGTCGGCCAGTCGAGCCCCAGGAAGGCGTGTTTGATCGCTGGAGTCTTGCACTTATCGGTGACAACATGACCGACAAGAAGCATAGCATCCACGCGGGCAATACCGGCGACCATTTTGGAAATTCGATCTTCATCGCCGGCACGCGACATACCTGTCGCGTCGAATTCGGCTTCAAGTTTTGGCCTTTAACACGCCTTCCACCGGGAGAAACTCGATGAACAACCTTGGGACCTGGACGCGTCGCGCAGTCCTTGCTTCGGCTGCGGCGCTGGCGCTCGCCACAGGATCGGCGGGCATCGCCAGGCCCGCCGACGCGAGCTTTACCATCGCCGTGCTGCCCGACACCCAGAACTACATGGACTATACCCATCAGAAGGCAGAAGGCTTTGCCTTCGATGCCAGCCAGATGTTCCTGGACCAGATGGCCTATATCGCCGCCAACACCGAAAGCGCGGGCGGCGACATCGCGTTCGTGAGTTCGCTTGGCGACGTGTGGCAACACCAGTCCATGCTCATGGACCCGGACCATGTCGCGCGCGGATTCAAGCGCGGCGTCAATCCGATCATGGACAGCCACTTTGCCCCGACCCCGAAAGTAGCGTCGGTCGAAATGCCGATGGCGCGCAAGGGCTTCGAAATGATCGCGGGCAAGGTGCCGTTCTCGGTCGTGCCGGGCAACCATGACCACGACGCGATGTGGACCGACATCAACCATCTCCCGGCCAAGGTGTTCAAGGACATGTCCAGCATGGGGATGCTGCATGCCGGCGGGACGTCCAACTTCGTGTCGGTATTCGGCAAGAATGCGCCGTTCTTCAAGGGCCAGCGCTGGTATATCGATTCATTCAACGGTGGCGCCAACAGCGCGCAGATATTCACCGCCGGCGGCTATCGCTTCCTGCATATAGGGTTGCAGTTCGATCCGCCCAGCAAGGCGCTGGAATGGGCGGCGCAGGTGATCAGGAAGCATCCCGGCCTGCCGACCATCATTTCCACGCACGATTACATGGACAACGCCGGCCAGCGCTTGCCCAATCCGATCATCGACAACCATGCGGTGGATCCCGAAGACAACAGCCCGCAGATGATGTGGGACAAGTTGATCAGCCAGCACGATCAGATATTCATGGTCCTCTGCGGTCACGAGCACGGCCAGGCTTTCCGTACCGATGACAACCGCTATGGCCATAAGGTCTATCAGGTGCTGTCAGACTATCAGGACCGCAACCAGACCGCCAAGGATGCGGGGTTGAAGCCCAGCGTGTTCGAAGGGATCGGCGACGGCTGGATGCGCCTGATGACCTTCCGCATGGCGACCGCCACGCCGGTCGTGCGGGTTGCCACTTATTCGACCCACTACCGCAAGCAGAGCCGCGACACGGCCGAATATGCCGCATGGTATCAGGCGCACGAAAAGCCCCGTCTGACCGAGACGCAGTTCCATGAACAGGACGATTTTTCGTTCGACCTGACCGATTTCCACAGCCGCTTCGACAAGACCGCGCGCGTTCGCCGGTAAGCCTGCGCTTTGGATCAACCCAGCATGGGACCGGCGCGCCGGTCCCATGCTGATTTCGAATCGACTGCGTCGAACCGAGGCCTAGAACGAAACGCCCAGTTCCACGCCGTAGGTGCGGCCGCGTTCATAGGCGCCGGTGAAGAACAGCACCGGCGCGCCGAAGCTGATGTACCGCTTGTCGAAGATGTTGTCTCCGAAGACGGACAGCGACGCCTTGGCTCCACCGACACTCAGGTCGGCGAGGCCGAGCCTGCCGTTGACGAGCCAGTAGGCGGGCTGCTGGTTTACATTCTCGAGCGCTGGCAACCCTGTCAGCAGGTTGCGCAGCGGCGTGGACGTCAGGTAATAGCTGCTGCGGTAGCGCCCCTCGACCATGGCGCTGAGGTGCGGCCCGCCCGCGCCCAGCTCGGGCGAATTGTACGAGGCGGCGGCGCGGCCGGTCCATTTCGAGAAATAGGTCGGGCGCGCAAAGGATGCCACGTCCACCCCGTTGAGGATGAACTGCTTGTACTTGAAATCGGTGTAGGCGACGCTGCCTGACAGGGTCAGCCCGCGCACCGGAACGATTTCGGTTTCCGCCTCGACGCCCTTGATCTTGGCCTTGCCGGCGTTGTCAAAGAACTGCTTGCCGTTGATGAAGTTCTGCGTCTGCAGGTCCTTGTAGTCGTTGTAATAGGCCGAAACGTTCAGCCGCATCCGGTTGTCGAGGAACTGTGTCTTGGCGCCCACTTCGTAGGAGGTGAGGTTTTCCGGCTTGTAGGGAATGCCGCTGAGGATGCCGCCCGAGACATAGCCGGTGGCGATCTTGGCGAACAGGTTGGTGGCCGGGGTCGGCCGCCAGGTGGCGATCCCGGTATAGGTCAGCTTTCTGTATTCGACGCTGTAGTCGCCGACGCCAAGCGATCCGCCCTGCGCGCCCGAAATCGCGCCGATATGAAGCTTGCGGTCGTCGACCGTCCCGCGCACCCCGCCGGTCAGGTCGAAGGTGTCGGTCAGGTGCACGGTCAACTGGCCATAGCCGGCCATCGAGGAATTGTGGCTGACGGTGCGGGTGATGCCGCTGCCGAAGATCGCATCGAAGGGGCTGGGCACCACCGTTGCCGACGGCGTCGGTTCGAGGATGCCGAGCACTTCCGTACCCGGCGCGCGTTCGTCGAAATAGAACAGGCCAGCGGTCAGGTCATAGGCGGCAGTGGTGAGCTGGAACTGCAATTCCTCGCTGAACTGCTTCTGGCTGGTGGCGCGTGCGGTCAGCAATGGAAAGAAGTAGTCGGTCGCGCCGGGGACGTTGGCGGGATTGAACAGGGCTGCCTGGATTTGTGCAGGGGTGAGGCCCGGCGTGATCATTGCGCCCAACTGGGCGAAGGTGAAGCGCATCCCACCGGCTGCGCCAAGATCGAAGATCACCGGGTCCTGGCGGAACTTGCGATAGGCGGTGATCGACTTGACGACGAAATGATCGCTGGCCTGCAACGTCAGGGTAAGGCTGTGGCCCTGCGTGACGGTGTGTTCGGTGCTGGTGGCGGCCGCCACGGCGCTGAGCGGTCCGGTGACGCCGTAGTTGGGATTGCCGCCGAAGAATGGCTGCAGTGCTGTGATCGGGGCGAGCAACTGACCCGAGGCATCGGGGATGACACCCAGATTCTGCATCGCCCGGCCAGAGGCGTGGGAATCGGTGTAGTCGAACCGATAGTCGGCGGTCAGCTTGCCGAAATCGCCGCGCAGCGCGACCTGCACGCCGTCCACGTTGCGTTCGCCCAACCGCTTGGCGAAGGTTTGCGTGCCGAACTCGGGCGCGCGCAGGGCGATGTTCAGTCCCTGCCCACCCATCAGGTTGGTCACGTCGCCGCGAATTTCGTCATGCAGGTAGGCAACGCGGGCCGAAAATGGGCCGACCTGTGGCAGATCCAGCGCTACCTTCCCGCGAAAGGCGTGGTCGTTGCCATACGAGAGCGTTCCGCGCATGGCCCACTTGCCCTTTGGCGGCGCGGTGATGATGTTGATCGCGCCCGATGTTGCGTTGCGGCCAAACAGCGTCCCCTGCGGTCCGCGCAGCACTTCGATGCGCTGGATGTCGCCAAGATCGAGCAGCGAGCCGACCGTGCGGCCGACATAGACGCCGTCGATATAGGTGCCGACCTTGGGGTCGACCGAGTTGCTCGACGTGCCCGAAGCGACGCCGCGAATGATGATCGTCGGGTTGGACTGCATTCCCTGGCTGTTGATCTCCAGGCTGGGGGCAAGGCCGCCCAGGCTGCGAACGCTGGTGACGCGCAGGTCTTCAAGTTGCTGGGCACTGATCGCGGTTACGGCAACCGGCACCTTTTGCAGGCTTTCCTCCCGCCGCTGCGCGGTGACGATGATCTCCTTGATCTGGCTCTCGTCCCTGGTGGCCGCTTGCGGCTCTGCCGGATCGGCGGCGAGTGCGGGCGTGGCGGCCTGGAGGCCGGCGGCAAGCATTGTGGCGCGCAGCAAGCCGGAGCGGATTGAAGTCTTGGTCATCGTCTCTCCCTTCTCATGTTGTCGTGATGCGATCCGTGCGGGCTTCGCCCAGCTCCGGAAAAAGGGGCGGCCCCGGATGCCTGCGCAACCGGAACCGCCCCATTGGGGTAATCAAGGAGGATGCGGTGCGATCATGCAGTCATTTCGCATCCTGTCGCTGGGGCGGACGCCTCATTCCGCCGCCTCTGCCACCAGTACGTCGTCGTTGACGGGCGAGAGGAATTCGCCCGGCGTGGCGCCTGTATAGGCGCCGTTCTCGAAG
>JAGWUU010000386.1 GCA_028868335.1 Sphingomonadales bacterium
TCATCGGTCATCAGGCGAGCCTTCTCCGCGATCATGCCCTTCATGATCGGACGCAGGGTCTTGGCATTGACGCTCGGGACGTGGAATGAGCGCTTCTCGCCGTTGCGCTCGACCAGCGAGACGACCTTCATCTGATGATGGAATGAACGGGCGCCCGGGGCATTCTTGCCCTTGTTGCCCCAGAAAGTCTCATCGGCCTCGACCGGCGCGGTCAGGCCGAGCGGCGCTTTCGGGGCAATGTTCATCGCCTCCCGGATGCGGTGGCCCATGAACCAAGCGGTCTTGTAGGAGACGCCGAGCATGCGTTCGAGTTGCTTGGCCGAGACGCCCTTCTTGCTGGCGCTCATCAGGTGGCAAGCCTGCAGCCAGATGTGCAGCTTGATCTTGCTTGACTCGAACACGGTGCCGACCGTCACCGAGAACTGCTCGCGGCACTCGGAGCACTTGTAGAGTCCGGGACGGTGAGCGTCGCCGGTCAGCTTGTAGAACTTGTCGATCACGCCGCAATGCGGGCAGACAACGCCATTGGCCCAGCGGATCGCTTCGAGGTACTCGCGCGCAGCTTCCGGGTCTTGGAAGTGCGGTTGGTTGAAGACTGATTCGGCCATGTCGGTGCTCCGGTATGGCTCTACTATCGTCGTTCAAGCTGGGTTTGTCAAGTACATACTTCCCATTCTTTTTCTGTCATCGCTGGTCGATCCGCTGGCCGAAGAACTTGGCTGGATGAGCGGCAAGAAGGTGACGGTGCGCTACTGGATTACCGACAAGCAATGCACGCGCGACGAGGCCGCCGAAGCCGCGATGTTGACCGCCATGGGGGCCGCCGACGTAACGCTGAACTCGCGTTATAGCGACATCACCGGCTACCTGTGGACCGACGAAGACCTGAACATTGGCGGCCACGACCTGCTGGCCGAACTCAAGAGCAACGTCGGGAAGTGGTTGATCTTGGAAGTGCAGGAACACGCCTAACGTGATGTAGGCATCACTTCCGCCGCGTAGCACGTCTTGGGTGTGTTACGCATCACTTCCGCCGCGTAGCGCAGACCAGCAATGACCCAGAAAACCGCTCCCGCATCGACCGCCCCTCATAGGCAGGTTTTGGCCTAAAAGCTCATGTTCTTTGCGGGAGCGATTTGCAATGCTTCATAGGGAAAAATGGCGAAAAGACCCGGGGGTTAACAGCCCCCCAAGGGTTCGAATCCCTTCCCTTCCGCCGTTGATTTATAAGGCTTTTTTCGGAGTCGCTCCCGCAACTCCCGCAGTCGCTCCCGCATCCCGGTCGAGCGCAAGCCGTTTTCAGTGGTCGATTCCACGGTCCGGACTCGACAGGCCGACGCCATTCGTGCACGCTCGGCGCTACAATCTCCGCGCACCTGAGAAATCAGAGGCGCACCCTACTTCGTCAGCGAGTTGTATTGCTGCTCGCAGGCTTCACCCGCAACCCTGGCGCGATCAGCCTCGGCAGCAAGCTGTCCTCCAGCCTCGCCCATCCGTCCGAGCACGTCGGCGAGCAGAAGTCCGGGACCGGCGCCTGACGCGCCTCGGCCGGGAGCGGCGGCAGCTTCGGGCATTGCACCACCTGCGGCAACGGCTGCGGCACGCTCGCGCAGGCTGACAGCAGAATTGAGAGCGCGACCAGCGGCAGCAGCGACCGTGACGAGCTTGGCTTGTGCGGCATGAATGACCTCCTGAGTTGCGACAACGCGTCGCTGTTCCTCGGCTCGCGCTTCCTGCGTGGCCTTGAGTGCTGCGGCTGATTCCTGAGCGCGCT
>JAGWUU010000387.1 GCA_028868335.1 Sphingomonadales bacterium
CGAAGGCTTCGCGCCGGTGTCGGAAGGCGTGCGCCAATACGTCAAGGCCCTGGCCAGCGCCTGACCGCCGGTGGCGGAGCGGCTTGGCCATTCCCTCGTCGACGTCAACGCCGGCTTCGGCGCCTGCGTTAAGGGCTTCGCCGGCACGCGTTTTGAGTTTGCAGTCCCCGCTGTTTTGTAGGTCAACCACTCGTAGGAGTATGAAATGAAAAAGCTGCTGCTGCTGATCGTGTCAATGCTGTTTTCTCTCGCCGCCATGGCGGCGGTCAACATCAATACCGCTACCAAGGAAGAACTCGATGCCCTGAAAGGCATCGGCCCGGTGAAGGCTCAGGCAATCGTGGACTATCGCAAGGAGCATGGCCCCTTCAAGAGTGTCGATGAGCTGAAGAACGTCAAGGGAATTGGCGACAAGACGCTGGAGAGTCTCAAGAGCGACGTCACCGTCAGTGGCGCCAATACCGGACCGGCGGCTGCCGCCGCGAAGTCCGACGCCAAGAGCCCGGCCAAGGACAGCAAGGCCGACGCCAAGCCCGCGGACAGCAAGCCTGCCGCCAAAGCCGACGCCAAGCCCGCGGACAGCAAGCCTGCCGCCAAGGCCGACGCCAAGCCCGCTGACAGCAAGCCAGCGGCGGACACCAAGAAGGACGATAAGGCGGCCAAGAAGGACGACGCCAAGAAGTCCGACAAGGAGACCAAGAAGGACGATGCCAAGAAGGATGAGGGCAAGAAGTCGAGCAAGAAGTCCAAGAAGGACGACGACGCGAAGAAGGACGACAGCAAGAAGTAAGCTGTTTCCAGCCGCCGCCCCGTCTTCGGACGGGGTTTTTTTTTGTGCGCCTCGGGTAGAATGAGGACATGGAATCGAAATACCACAGCTTGGAGGACTTCGTCGGCAACACGCCCCTGGTGCGCTTGAAGAAGCTCGTGCCCAAGGGCGACAACGTGGTGCTGGCGAAGCTCGAAGGCAACAACCCGGCAGGCTCGGTGAAGGACCGGCCGGCGCTGTCGATGATCGTCGAAGCCGAGAAGCGAGGCGAAATCAAGCCCGGTGATACGCTGATCGAAGCGACCAGCGGCAACACCGGCATCGCCCTGGCGATGGCCGCGGCGATGCGCGGCTACACCATGGTGCTGGTGATGCCCGAGCACCTTTCGGTCGAACGCCGGCAGACCATGCGGGCCTACGGCGCGCAAATCGTCCTCACGCCGCAGGCGGGGGGCATGGAGGCGGCCCGCGATATCGCCGAACGCATGCGTGACGAAGGGCGAGGGCACATCCTCGACCAGTTCGCCAATCCGGACAATCCGCTGGCGCACTATCGCGGTACCGGGCCGGAGATCTGGCGCGATACCGGCGGTGCCATCACGCACTTCGTCAGCAGCATGGGCACCACCGGCACCATCATGGGCGTTTCGCGCTACCTGAAGGAGCAGAACGCCGCGGTGCAGATCGTTGGCGTACAGCCGGCGGAAGGCGCGCAGATTCCCGGCATCCGCAAATGGCCGGAGGCGTACCAGCCGCGCATTTTCGACGCCCATCGCGTTGATCGCACGCTCCAGGTGACCCAGGCGGAAGCCGAGAACATGGCTCGCCGGCTGGCCGCGGAAGAGGGCTTGTTCGGCGGCATTTCTTCCGGCGGCGCGGCCCATGCCGCGCTTGCCCTGGCTGCCGAAACGCGGAATGCAGTCATTGTGTTCATCGTTTGCGACCGTGGCGACCGCTACCTCTCCACCGGCGTGTTTCCGGGTTAGCGGGCATGGCGACGCCCAC
>JAGWUU010000121.1 GCA_028868335.1 Sphingomonadales bacterium
AAACTGGCTGGGGCGGCAGGATTCGAACCTGCGAATGCCGGTACCAAAAACCGGTGCCTTACCACTTGGCGACGCCCCAGCAGGAGGCGCGCTCATAGCAGAGCGCGCCTTTGCGGCAAGGGGTATCGTCGCGGTTAAATGCTTCCCGGCTTGAGCGTCTTGAAATCGTCAGCCGAATGGCGCTCGGGCAGGAAGGTGCCTTCCTCGCCGCCCATCGCCCGGTTGACGACGCGGCCGCGCCGTACGCCGGGTCGCTGGCCCAGTTCCTCCACCCAGCGGCCGACGTTGGTGTATTCATGGAGTGCCAGGAAGGTCTTCGCCTCGCCATAGGCCAGCCCACGCCACAGCGCGCCGAGCCAGCCATAGGCGGCGATGTCGGCGATGGTATAGTCGTCACCGGCGAAATAGCGTGCCTCGCCCAGCCGCTGGTCGGCTACGTCGAACAGTCGCTTGGTTTCCATCGCGTAGCGGTTGATCGCATATTCGATCTTGGTCGGGGCATAGTGGTAGAAGTGCCCGAACCCGCCGCCGATGAACGGAGCGCTGCCCATCTGCCACATCAGCCACGACAGGCATTCAGCCCGCGCCTTGCCGCCGCTAGGCAAAAAGGCGCCGAACTTCTCCGCGAGATGAAGCAGGATCGCACCGCTTTCGAATACGCGGATCGGTTCTGGCCCGGAACGGTCAAGCAGGGCGGGGATCTTCGAATTGGGGTTGATCGCTACGAAGCCGGAGGTGAACTGGTCGCCAGCGCTGATATTGACCAGCCAGGCGTCATATTCCGCATCGGCATAGCCGGCCTCCAGCAACTCCTCGAACATGATCGTCGCCTTCTGGCCGTTAGGCGTGCCAAGCGAATAGAGCTGGAATGGGTGCTTGCCGACGGGCAGCTCCTTCTCGGTCTGCGCGCCGGCGGTCGGGCGGTTGATGCTGGCGAAGGGGCCGCCGTTGCCTGGCTCCCAGGTCCAGACTTGAGGCGGAGTGTATTCGGCGTCGGCCATGGAATTTCCCTTCGGTTTTCAACTGAAACCCGAAGGTAGAAGCCATTCGTTGCTTTGCAAGGGGCAGCGGCGGGCAGCTCAGCCCAGTCGCATCACCCAGCCGTGCGGGTCGGGCGCCGTGCCCCGCTGGATCGCGACGAGGCGATCCTTCAGCTTGCTGGTAAGCTGGCCGGGGCCGCCACTGCCGATCACGAATTCGCCGTTGCGATCCGCGACCTTGCCCACCGGCGTCACGACCGCAGCCGTGCCGCAGGCGAAAGCTTCGACCAATGTGCCCGAGGCGGCATCGGCGCGCCAGGCGTCGAGGCTGTAGGGTTCTTCCCTGACCGTCAGGCCCTCGTCGCGGGCCAGCGCGATCAGGCTCTCGCGGGTGATGCCCGGCAGGATCGTACCGCCGAGCGGCGGAGTGCGCAGGGTGCCGTCGGCAAAGGCGAAGAACAGGTTCATGCCGCCCAGTTCCTCGATCCACTTGTGCTGCGCGGCATCAAGGAACAGCACCTGATCGTGGCCACGGGCAAAGGCCTCGGCGGTGGGGACGAGGCTCGCGGCGTAGTTGCCGCCGCACTTGGCCGCACCGGTTCCGCCGGGCGCGGCGCGGGTGTAGTCCGACACCCAGATCGACACGGCTGGCGCGCCGGACTTGAAGTAGTTGCCCGCCGGGCTGGCGATGACGATGAACTTGTACTGCTTGGCCGGGCGCACGCCGAGGAACGCCTCGGTAGCGATCATGAACGGGCGCAGGTAGAGCGATCCGCCCTCCACGGTCGGAAACCAGTTTGCATCGGCGCTGACCAGTTCCTTTACCGCCTCAACGAACAGGTCCTCGGGCAGCGAGGGCATGGCGAGCCGTTCAGCCGAAGCGTTGAAGCGCCGGGCGTTGGCGTCGGGTCGGAACAGGGCGATGCCGCCATCGGCGAGGCGATAGGCCTTGAGCCCTTCAAAGATCTCCTGCGCATAGTGCAGTACGGCCGCAGCGGGATCGAGGCTAAGCGCCGCGCGCGGACCGACCGTGGCATTGTGCCAGCCCTTTCCTTCCTCCCAGTCGATCGTCACCATATGATCAGAGAACGCCTTGCCGAAACCCGGATCGGCCAGCACCGCCGCGCGTACATCCGCCGCCGTCGGGGCGGGGTGGGGCAGGTGGGTGAACTGGGTAGCCGGGTCGGCGAGCGTCGCCATGATCAAAAAGTCCTTCGGTCCGTGTGATTGCAATGTGGCGCGACTTGAACGAATATTTCACAGATTGCAAGTCTTGTGAAATTTTCAACCAATGGCGCCTAACATGCTCTGGATAGAGCGCGGCGGCGCAAATTCCAAGTGTCGCGATTTTTTCGCCGGCACGGTTTTGGGCCAAGTGCGGATTTTGCGGGCAGTTCCAACAAGTCCGGGCGCCAAGCGAGTCCGGAGGACAAATGAGAAGGGCTGCCCCGGTCAATCCGGAAGCAGCCCTTCGCATGGTCAGCGGCCGGAAGTGCCGCTCACGAAGCCTTTATCGCCAAGGGTGTATCAGCGATAATGCTCCATTGTGCGGGTTACCGACCTCCCTGCTGAACCATGAGACATCGGTCACCTCCTTTCGCGCTGTTGAGCCATTCGCTTCCGACCGGAAGCTGGGGAGGTTCGGTTTTCACTTCCCCTTCCTTGACGATAGATGTGAATCATTCGGCGCTTAACAACAAGTCTTGCATTGTTTTTTTTTGACGTCAGAATCCGTGACTTCGGGCCTTGTCCACAGATGGCGTAATTCTTGCCCGGTCGTGTCTCAGCGGCAGTCCTCAATTACCCGCGAAATCTCTGGCCAGCTTGGCAGATATAGCGTTGCTTCGCCCGTTGCTTCGAACGCGAAACGCCCGCGCGAAAAGGCGATTGCGTCGAGCAGGGGATCGCGGCTGCGCAGCACAGCGACGATTATTCCCGGCGTGCTGCGCAAGGGTTCGCTGAACAGGGCCTGGGTTCCGGTGGACGTGGTGATCTGCAAGGGCACCGCGCCGGTGGCCCGGCCTTGGCGTGCAAGGAGTACCTGGCCGTTGACGCGATCGCAGGAGAGGCTGGCGACGATCCCGCCGCCGGGCTGGCTGAAGCGAGCCGTCGACGATCCGTCCGCATTGCTCCAGATCCAGGTGCCCGGCGTCTGCGCGGCATCGCGCCAGTCAGTAGCCCGCGGCGTCGGTTGCGGAATCGGAATCGGAGCCGGGGACGGCTGAACGGGCCTTGGGGCCTGCGCGGGCAGTACGGGCGGCGGCGCCTTGGGGGCGACGCACGAACTGAGCAGTGCCAGCGCCGCCAGCCCGGTCAGCGAAAATGCAGCGGGTACGGGGGGATGATTTGCCTTCACCCCCTTCCTATGGAATGAGGCGCGCGCCAGAACAAGAGCAGCGAACCCCATGTCAAAGCCCGCCAAGATCCGTGTCGACCAGTTGCTGGTTGAGCGCGGCCTCGTCGAAAGCCGCACCCGCGCCGCGGCGCTTGTGCTGGCGGGCGTGGTTTTCGCGGGCGAGACGAAGATCGCCAAGCCTGGGCAGCAGATTGCCGCCGACGCACCCCTCGCGGTGCGCGGCCGCGATCACCCGTGGGTTTCGCGCGGCGGAATCAAGCTTGCCCATGCCATGGATGTGTTCGCGCTCAATCCGGCGGGAGCGGTGGCGATGGACATTGGCAGTTCGACTGGCGGGTTCACCGACGTACTGCTGAGCAAGGACGCGGCGCGGGTTTTCGCTGTCGATTCGGGGACCAACCAGCTTGCCTGGAAACTCCGCCAGGATCCGCGCGTCACCGTTCTCGAACAGACCAGCGCCCGGGTTCTGACACCTGCTCAGATCGACGCTTCGTGCAACTGGGTGGTTTGCGATGCCAGTTTCATTTCGCTGTCCAAGGTGCTGGAAACGCCTCTGAAACTGGCGGCGACCTCATGCCAGCTCGTCGCGCTGATCAAACCGCAGTTCGAAGTCGGTCGTGGTGAGGTGGGCAAGGGCGGGGTGGTGCGCGATCCGGCGCTTCATGCCCGCGTCTGCGCCGAGGTAAGGGACTGGTTGGGGGACGCTGGCTGGCAGGTGCAGGGCATCACCGAAAGTCCGATCAAGGGACCGGAAGGCAATATCGAATTCCTGATTGCTGCGCAGAGGGGGTAGCGGGATTGCTTCGAGGTGTCCCTCTGGTCAATATCGCCAAAATTTTGCTTTGCGAATCGGGGTTTCGATGACGGAACTTGTTTCACCCGGCCAATTGCGCGCCTCGTTTTTGCGCTGGGCGTTGGTGTTTGTTCCCGGGGTGATCATGCTGGGCTACCTGTCCAACGTCGGTTCCGGCGGCGGCGCCTCGAACGCATGGTTCACCGATCTCGCGAAGCCCGATCTGTATCCGTCATCGACGACCTACATGGTTGTCTGGACGGGGCTTTACGCGCTGATGGCGATGGCCGCGGTGCTGGTGGTGACGGCGCGCGGAGCGTCGGGTCGCGCGGCCGCGATCGGGGCGTTCGCCGTCCAGTTGGTGCTCATTCTGGCGTGGTCGCCGGTGTTTTTCGGAATGCACCGGATCCAGACTGCCCTGTTTCTGCTGTTCGCGATTGATGCGGCGGTGCTGGTGACTGTCCTGCTGTTTCGCCGGGTGCGGCCGGTCGCGGCGGCGTTGATGCTGCCCTGTCTGGCCTGGTTGCTGTTTTCGACCGTGCTCAACTGGCAGTTGCTGAATGCCAATCGCGATGCCGACGCCAAGGTCGGCGGCGGCGCTGCCGCCACGGTCAATTTCAACTAGGTCTTGAACCACGCCATGCTTGGGGGCATCTAGCCGCCATGCAGAGTGAAAACCCCTTGTTCGCCGATATTGCCAAGCTGTTCAACAGCGCTGCGGGAACCATGGCCGGGATGGGCCGTGAAGCCCGCGACGCCGCGCGTGAAAGGATGCGGGAGGCGATGGGCGGGCTCGATTTCGTCAGCCGCGACGAGTTCGACGCGGTCAAGGACATGGCTGCCAAGGCCCGCGAGGAAAGCGTGGCGCTCAAGGCCCGCCTCGATGCTCTTGAGGCAGCGTTGAAGGCCAAGCCTAAGAAGTAGCCGCTACGCGGTTGCGTCACGACCGCCGAACCGCCACACCCGCGCCATGGATTTCCGCGCCGCCGCTGTCGTCTGCGCCTGTCGCCCGCATGGTGAAACGGCGGCGATCGTCCGGCTGTTGACCGAGGACTACGGCATGGTCGCTGGCTATGTCGCCGGAGCGCGCGGGCGTGCGCTGCGTCCGGTGCTGGTTCCGGGCAATCTGGTCGAGGCCGAACTGCGAGCACGGTCGGACAGCCAGCTTCCGTTTGCGCGGATCGAACTGCTGCAAAGCCGTGGGCCATGGCTGACCGAGCCGCTGTGCGCTTCGGCCCTGTCCTGGGTCACGGCGCTCACCGCTGCCGCCTTGCCCGAACGCCAGCCCCATGCTCCGATATTCACGGCAATGTCGGCCTTGCTCGATGCCATTTGCCATGCTCCCTCGGCGCGGGGCTGGGTGCCGGGGTTGCTGACCTACGAATCGTTGCTGCTGCGCGAACTGGGCTACGGCAACCGCGCACGCCCGGTTGCGGGGGAGGATAGCACCGAGCGGCTTGCCGCCTTTGACGCTCTTGGAATCGAGCTTGAACGCTATCTGCTTGCCGATCGGCGCGCAGATGTTATGGGCGCGCGCGTCCTGCTGCGTGAGCGGCTGGCCCGGATCGGGTAGGTGAATTCGATGAAGATTGCAGTACTGGCCGGCGACGGCATCGGCCCCGAAGTGACCCGCGAAGCGGTGCGCGTGCTTGAAGCGCTGCGCCTGCCGGGACTGGTGCTGTTCGAGGGCGATGTTGGCGGCATGGCCTACAAGCGCCATGGCCACCCGCTGCCCGCCGAGACGCTGGAGATGGTGCGTGGCTGCGATGCCATCCTGTTTGGCGCGGTAGGTGATCCGGATTGCGACGGGCTTGAACGCCACCTGCGCCCCGAACAGGCAATCCTGGGCCTGCGCAAGGAATTGGGCCTGTTCGCCAACTTACGTCCAGCGAAACTTTTCAAAGGGTTGGAAGATGCTTCTGCACTTCGACCTGAAGTGGCCAGCGCGATCGACCTGTTGATCGTGCGTGAGCTTAATGGCGACGTCTATTTCGGCGAGAAGGGCATCCGCACTCTGGCTGACGGGCGCCGCCAGGGCTGGGACACAATGTCCTATGCCGAGGACGAGGTGCGCCGCATCGCCCATGTCGGGTTCAGGGCGGCCAAGGGACGCCGGGGCAAGCTTTGCTCGGTCGACAAGGCCAATGTCCTGGAAACCAGCCAACTCTGGCGCGACGTGGTGATCGAGGTGGCGAAGGACTATCCCGAGGTCGAACTGAGCCACATGTACGTCGACAACGCGGCGATGCAGCTTGTCCGCAACCCCGGCCAGTTCGACGTTATCGTCACCGGCAATCTGTTCGGGGATATTCTTTCAGATCAAGCTTCTATGTGCGTAGGTTCAATCGGTTTGCTCGCTTCTGCAAGCTTGTCCGAGGGAACCATGGGGCTTTACGAGCCGATCCACGGTTCGGCTCCCGACATAGCGGGCAGGGGGCTGGCGAATCCGCTGGCGACGATCCTGTCCGCCGCCATGCTGCTCAGGCACTCTTTACACCTCGAGGACGAGGCGACCCGGATCGAGACGGCGGTTGCCAAGGCGCTTGCCGATGGCGTGCGCGGCGGCGATCTGGGCGGCACCTTGGGAACCACAGCGATCGGCGATGCCGTGTTGGAGCGACTCTAAAATGACCCTGCGCCTTGGCGTCGTCCTTCCCACCTACAACGAGCGCGGCAACCTGCGCTCGATGGTTGAACGCCTGGACAAGGCCCTGGCCGGAGTCGGCTGGGAAGTGATCGTGGTGGACGATAACAGCCCCGACGGCACCGCGGATGAAGCGCGGGCGCTGGCTCAGGAGGACCCGCGCGTGCGCGTACTCCAGCGCATCGGTCGGCGCGGTCTGTCCTCCGCCGCGATCGAGGGGATGTGCGCCACGGCCGCTCCGGTGGTTGCGGTGATGGACGCCGATCACCAGCACGATCCGGCACTGCTGCCCGGCATGCTCGCCGCGATAGAGGGCGGCGAGTACGATCTCGCCTACGCCAGCCGCTTCGCCGAAGGGGCAAGCACCGACGCCTGGGGTCGGCCCGATCGGGTCAAGGCATCGAACCTTGCCAACCGCATCGCCAACAAGGTCACGGGCGTCGAATTGAGCGATCCGATGAGCGGGTTCTTCATGCTTCCGACGCGGATACTGCGGGCCGACGCGCATCGTCTGTCGGGGGTGGGCTTCAAAATCCTGCTCGATATTCTGGCTACGGTGGAAACGCCCCTGCGGATCAAGGAGTTTCCGCTCAACTTCGCTGCCCGCGCCGATGGCGAAAGCAAGCTTGACCGGACGGTGGTGTTCGAATTCCTCGTCGGGCTCTACGACAAGTGGCTGGGCCGCTGGATCCCGACGCGCTTTGCCCTGTTCGGCACGATCGGCGGGCTGGGCGTGGTGGTCCACATGGCGGTGCTGGCGCTGGTGCTCAACCTGTTCGGCGCGAAATTCCTCGTCAGCCATTATCCCAAGGAAGTGTCGTTCATCGTCGGCCAGACCAGCGCGGCACTGGTGGCGATGACCTTCAACTTCGTCCTCAACAACGAGCTGACCTATGCCGACAAGCGGCTGCGCGGTTTCGTCCCGGTCCTGACCGGCTGGGCACGCTTTGCGCTGACCTGCGCCTTTGGCCTGCTCGCCAACATCGGCGCGGCGACCGCGCTGGTCCGCATCGGCTTCCACGCCTATCCCGCGGCGCTGGTCGGGATCGTGCTGGGCTCGGTGTGGAACTTCGCCCTGTCGAGCAAATTCGTATGGGGGAAGTATTGAGCCTAACGCCAGCTCGGCAACCACATCCAGAACTCGAAGCTCGGTCGTCCGCAGCATAGTGGCCAGGCGGAGATGATCGGGAAGAACCACGCGAACAGCGCCGCGCTGGCTGCGAGACTCGCAGGGGTGAGCCAGCGCCAGCGGTCATGCCGCTGCCACAGGTCGTCGAGCGCGAGCGCGAGGCAGGCCATCAGGAACGCACCCGGCAGCAGGTAGTGGTAGTAGAACTGGATGGGCTTGGTGTTGAATACCCAGAACCCCAGCGTGAACAGGTAGAGCAGGGCGAAGGTCAGCGCATCGCCGCGCCGCCGCTTCACCCCGGCCCACAGCGCCCAGCCCAGGCCCAGCAGTCCCGCCAGCATGGTGAAGGGGTTTCCGATCAGCACGATCCCGCGCTGCGCGCCGTCGATCGGCTGGTAGAGATACCACACTGCCCGCCAATCGACGATCCATTGATACCAGCGGCTGCGATAGGGGTGGAGCTTCACCACGCTGTCCTGCAGGCGCAGCATTTCCTGGTGCCAGCCGATCGGATCCCACGGATTGACCGCGTTGGGCGTCCAGTGGAACGCGGGCCAGAAGGTCAGCCAATAAACCGCCAGCGGGACGATCCCCAGCAAGACCCCCGCCTCGATCAGC
This sequence comes from Sphingomonadales bacterium, assembly GCA_028868335.1. Classification (GTDB taxonomy): domain Bacteria; phylum Pseudomonadota; class Alphaproteobacteria; order Sphingomonadales; family Sphingomonadaceae; genus Novosphingobium. The sequence goes on from JAGWUU010000121.1 coordinate 8,521, forward strand.
GTGATCCCCGGAACCAGACCGCCGCTGCTCGCGGTGAGGAAGCGCGCGCCGGTGTCGCGGATCTTGAGCGCCAGGAATGCCAGGCCCGGGAGAATCAGCGCCGGGGCAACCGACCACTTGGCGCCAAGCGCAAGGCCCGCGAACACGCCCGCCAGTGCCAGTCGCCAGTGGCCCTGTCCGGGCCTGCGGTGCGCGGCAGCAACTTGCCACAGCGCGATCATCCCGAAGCAGGCCATGAACATGTCGAGCATGGCGATACGGCTCTGGATGAACCACGAGAAGTCGGTCGCCAGCAGGAACGTCGCGGCCAGCGTGGCGCGGGCATTGCCGCTGACCAGCCACACCAGCCGGGAAAAGGCGTAGAGGCCGATCGCGCCCGCGATTGCCGAAGGGATGCGCCAGTGCAGCGGGGTATCGCCCAGCCAATGGATCGAAGCGGCAATGATCGCCTTGCCCAGCATCGGATGCTCGGCATTGACCCGCAGGCCCTGCAACATCTTGCGCGCGGCGTTCACGTAGTGAACCTCGTCGAAGTAGATCTTCGAGGGGATGTTGAGGTGCCACCACGCGAGCGCGAGGAAAGCCATGGCGAGAACGGCGCACCAATCCCACGGATCCTTGTCGGAGGTAAAGCGCGCGCCCATTGCGGCGGGATTATCCGGCGCTGCGCGGGAGTGCAATGGCAATGGCCC
>JAGWUU010000388.1 GCA_028868335.1 Sphingomonadales bacterium
GCGCGCCGCACAACCATCGGCCAGCAACCCGCACCCGAAGGCGGGATCGCAAAAAACCTTGCCAGAGTTGCCCGTTCAGGACTATTTCAAGAAGGTGCAAGCAGAACTGGATCGAGAGCGTGGCGGACCGATGCCCCCGAAATTCACAGACGAGCCAGGCAGGCGGATCAGCTATCAACCGCCCAGCCGAACCGACAAGAAGGGTGTTGTCGTCTATCTCGCCCCTGAAACCGCGAAAGACGTTCGCGTCGTCGCGGCGATGAAGGGTCTCTCGACCCAGGAATACCTGGTCAAGTTGATCGAAGGCGACATTGCCGCGCACATCGCGCCCTCGCGCATCGAACGCACGGTCAAGGATGCCGTCGCCCAGATCGCGAAGCGGCACCGCAAGCCGTCGCCGCCCTAAAACTTCCTTCATGGTGTTGACCTCCACGGGAATCTGTGGGTACCATTGTGCCAGATGTGCTAGCACTTCTAGCGCGCTACAATCACCACACCATGAAATCTGCCAAGTTGAAGCTCGTTCCATCCCAGGCGCGCCACGGCACGTCGTCATCGGTGCGCTCGCTTCCGACTGCCACGCCACACGGCGGTCTTCCAGCACTGCCGTTCTATCCCGACGCCACCCTCGTGCGCTGTGCAGGCGGCACCGGCCTTGCCCTCCATTGGCGCGACTACCGACCCACACTCAACAGCACCAACGAACCGCTCTACTGGCTCAATCAACTTGGTGCGCTGCGGCTCACACGCGCGACCGTTCTTCCCTACGTCAGGTTCTTCCTGAGCCAGGTGCGCGGTACCACGGGTTGCTTTGATCTGGTCGAACCCGACGACCCGATCAACTGGCTGCCCGCAATCAATGCCGGTCACAAGGAACAGGTCCGCAATCACCTGCAGCCAATGCGTTATCACGGGATCGATGCGGGTCGACACCTCGTCAGTGCCACGGTGATCTACAGCAACTACGCGATCGCCGCCCTCTATCGCGCCGACATTCGGATTGCCCCACGTGCCATGCAGGTGCCCGATGCCGAAGCCGAAACCCCGCACGCCATGTGCAAGGGACAACTCCAGATTTGCAATGAAGAACTGCTCGTTGATGACCTGGGCATCGTTATTCCGCAACCTCCGGCTTGCTGAGTTATGGACGCCACCAAGCCCGAAGCCGTGACGACCCCGAAGGTCGCTGCCGCCACCGTTGTGCCGTCACCTGCCCGTCCCTCCGCCACCGAACGTGCCGCCGAACGTCTCGCCCGTCTGCAAGCCGCCGTCAAAGCCGCGAAACATCAGGAACGTGATGCGCTCGACCGTCAGGCTGCCATCGTCGGCCACGCGCTGATTGCCGCCATGCGCAGCGATCCGAAGCTGCGTGGTGGTGTCGTCGATGTCCTGCGCCGCAAGGTCACCAAGCCCGCTGACCGTGCCGAGATCGCCGTGCTCTTGCTGAATGAGGCCACGCCATGAGCAAGGCCAGCCTTCAGGAACAACGCATGCGGATCACGCAGAAGCTGCGTGAACTCGGAACTGTCTATGAAGAGACCGGACGCAACGCGGCTGGCTTCATCACCGAGGCGGTCACATTCGTCGGCGGTGCCCTCGTCACCTTGCTCTGGGCCACGCTCGCAGCAGTCGTGTGCGGCGCGATCTTTGGTGGTGTCGGCGGGGCCGTAGGTTTCGTCGCCGTCTGGATCGGCGTACTGGCACCACGCCTGGGCAACTTCCTGCTGCTGCTGGTCTGTGCTTCCGTACCCGGCGCGGTCA
>JAGWUU010000389.1 GCA_028868335.1 Sphingomonadales bacterium
CCGATCGACTACATAGTAGCGGCCTCGCACGCGATAGTTGACCAGCTCGGCTTCGCCCGTCGGCCCGACGATGAAGAGCGGGGGCGCATCGCCAACTGCTAGGCTCGCAGGAAACTCGATGAAGGTCTGCCGACCGTCGTCGAAGGCGCGCAGTGGCCGCCATGCTGGCTGGTCACCGCTCACCGTGTAATTGAAATGCAGATTGTCGACCGCGAGACCTTCCGAAACCGGCGCCGCCACGGCCGCCTGCTCCGCAGCGCGTCGCAGTGCGATCAGCTGATCGGCAGGATAAGTCCAAGACAGCGCGGCCATGGCGGTGCGCGAGGTGGCGGTGAGCTGAAGGTGGTAGCTGCGCCGGTCGGTCGTAACGACGATGTTCGTTGCAAGCCCCGTAGCGAACGGCTTCACCAAGATGTGCGTCCGTTTGTCAGCGCCGGCACCGCTCGTAGTGTCGCCAATGACCCAACGCACCGTGTCGCCTGCGGCGACCGCAACGAGATTTTCTCCCGGTTGCAAGGCAATGTCGGTGACGGCGCCGGGTGCGGTATAGACTTGGTAGATCGCGCCCTCGCTGAAGGGATAGACCTGGACCGCGTTGATGAAAGCCTGTGCCGTGGGTTCCTGCGTCGCCGCGCGATTGGCGATGGCCACGCGCGCGATTGCCGGGCTGACTGGCTTTTTGAACCGGGCACGACGGACAGGCGGTTTCTGAGAGCCTGATCCGAAATTAAGTTGAGTGGTATCAGCGAGTTAGCTTGACGCTTGTTCAAGTCGTTGATTCAGTGGTTTTGCAACGAACCAAGGGAAATCAACGATGTGGACCGATACCACTCGGGCGCAGTATGCCCGTGCGGAACTGGCTTTGCCAAGCGATTTGACTGATGCTGAATGGGCTCTGCTGGAGCCGTTCTTTCCGCCAGCATCGCATGTGAGTGGCCGCTGCGGCGGATTGTCGAGGCGATCCTGTATCTGCTACGCGGGGGTCTGCCGTGGCGGATGCTGCCGCCGTGCTTTCCGCCGGTCTCGACGGTGCGGCGCTGGTTCTACCTGTGGCGGGACAACAGGCTGTGGTTGTCATTGAACCATGCCCTGTTGCTGATCGGGCGAGAGGCGGTTGGTCGCGAAGCCTCGCCCAGCGCCGGGGTGATCGACAGCCAGAGCGTCAAAACCACGGAAAGCGGCGGGCCACGGGGTTATGATGCGGGCAAGAAGACCAAGGGCCGCAAGCGCCACATCCTGACCGACACCGACGGCAATCTGGTTCATGCAGTGATCCACACTGCCGACATCCAGGATCGCGACGGCGCGCCGCTGGTGCTGGCCGAGATCATCAAACGCTTCCCTTGGTTGCGCCATGTTTTTGCCGATGGTGGTTATGCGGGTGACAAGCTGAGGCAGGCTCTGCACCGGATCGGGAAATGGACTGTCGAGATCGTCAAGCGGTCCGATGTCGCAAAGGGGTTTGTCGTTCTCCCGCGCCGCTGGGTCGTCGAACGCACCCTTGCCTGGCTCAATCGCAACCGCCGCCTCGCCAAGGACTTCGAGCAAACCATCGCATCGGCTACCGCATGGCTCTTCATCGCTTCGATCCAGCTCTTCGCACGCCGCATCGCAAGGCTATGAAATCACGCCGAATAATTTTGAATCAGACTCTAAGCCTACGTCGCGATGAGCTTTTTGAGCAAACATAAAGCGAACATCTAAGAGTTATCGTCAGGCATTGTGCGGCAATATGGCTCACATCCCGGCAATTTT
>JAGWUU010000002.1 GCA_028868335.1 Sphingomonadales bacterium
GCCGAGGCGACCACCCGGCCATGGGTGATGGCAAAAGTCTCCGCCGTATAGGTTCCGGTCTGGACATTGGACGGCAACGCGATCCGCGCCTGATATAGCACCTGCTCGCTCACCGTGACGCCGTTGGCATCTTCCTTGTACAGCCCGTCGCGCTGCATCAGATCGACAAGTCCGGCGGAAAACAGCGCCTGTTGCTTGGGATCGTAGGAGCCGATCGGCGAAAGTTGAAGCCAGGGCAGCCCCAGCTCGTAGATCGCCGCAGTCTTGTCATCGACGATCTGGTCGATTGGTTTTGAGGAAACCACCGCAAAGAACGTGGGTGCAGACCGGAATTCGGCACTGACAGCATTGACCCAGATCCCGGCGATCCGCTGCTTCTGTCGCAACACGATCGAACGGGTCGGCCCCTTGAGTACCACGACGATGTCATAATCCTGCCCGGCGCGCGAGCCTTCAGGCGTCAGGATCGCGCCGAACAGCAACAGATCGGCCCCGCGAAAGCCCTGCCGGACCTGCACTTCGTGCTGCGATATCTCCGGCACCAGGATCGGGTCGCGCGCGCCGGTCAGCACCACAAAGGCGAGGAGGCACAACAGACGCCTCACAGCGGCGCCACCGTGAATATCTCGTCCGGCCGCCATCCCAGGCCCAGCGCCATTCGCACGGCAATGACCAGGACGATCGTGGCCAGCACGAAACGCAGTCGCTCGGCGGGAAGTTTCTGTGCCAGTTGCGCCCCGATCTGCGCGCCCGATACCGATCCGATCAGCAGCAGCAAGGCCAGCACCACGTCGACCGCCTTGGTGGTCATGGCGTGCATCATCGTCGTCGCCATGGTCACGAACAGGATCTGGAACAGCGACGTGCCAACCACCACCCCAGCGCTCATCCCCAGGATGTACAGCATCGCCGGAACCAGCACGAAACCGCCGCCGATCCCCATCAGCATGGTGAGGATGCCGGTGAAGACCCCCAGTATCAGCGGAGCCAACGGCGAAATGTAGAGGCCCGAACGGTAGAACCGCCAGCGCAGCGGCAGGCTGGCGACCATCGGGTGATGGCGGCGTTTGCGCGCGGGGAGTGGAATGCCGGTCCGTTGTGCCTTGAGCGCCTGCCAGCTTTCGCGGGCCATGACCCCGCCGATCCCGCCGAGCAGCACGACGTAAAGCACGTTGATCACCACGTCGATCTGGCCGAGATTCTGCAACAGGCGGAAAATACCGGCGCCGAGCAGCGTGCCGATTATGCCGCCGACCACCATCACCACACCCATCTGGTAATCGACCCCGCCGCGCCGCGAGTGGGCGAGTACGCCCGAAACGCTGGCCCCGGTCACCTGGCTGGCGGCCGAGGCGGCGGCAACCGTCGGCGGGATGCCGTAGAAGATCATGAGCGGCGTGGTCAGGAACCCGCCGCCAACCCCGAACATGCCCGAAAGAATTCCCGTCAGCGCCCCCAGCGCGACGATCACGAGGCCGTTGACCGAAAGGTTGGCGATCGGAAGATAGACGTCCATGTCGTGCCTTTCCGCCTAACCCAGCGGCGCGGCGGAGGAAAGGCCGAACCCGCTAAAATCCGGCGGATAGCGTAATCGCGGGTCCCGATGTCGGCGCGGCGTTGCCCACGATACGAAAGCGCCAGTCGGCCGAGACGCGGCCGTTCGCCCCGCCCAACGGAAGACCGAGCGTCGCGGTCGGGCCTACGTCGATACGCTTTGCACCCTTTTGCGCGCCGCCCCAGGTTCCTGCCCCTGCGCGCAGTTCCCACCGTCCGGCACCGGCAATGCGATGTTCGAGCCGCGCCTGTCCATCGGCAAATGCGGTTGCATCGCGCCCGCCGACATAGCCACCCTGGACATATACGTCGCCGCGCAGTCCAAGCGGCAGGTCGAGCGGAGGGAACTCGCTGACCAGCGCGACCGAAGGGCGAACCACGATGCCGGTCATCGTCCGCGTCGCGCGCACCTCGGCCATTGCCGAAACGGGAACCCTGGCGAGCGGACGCGCTGCAAAGCCAGCGGCCAGTTCCTCGCCGCGCGGCATTTGCAGTCCGCTGGTGGTCCGCAAATAGAGCGTCGGTCGATTCGCGCTCGATGGCGCGAGGCGATAGCGGATCACGGCACCGGCCTGGCTCGCGCCATAGACGCCGGAAGGAAGGCCAGCGCCCGGCAGGTTGAAGCCGTTCCCTCCCCGGCGCAGCACCAGCCAGGCGTCGGCCGACCAGTGCCCCGGCTGCGAACCCGTTTGCCGCGGCGGTGCCAAGCGCTGCGACGGCCCGATCCGTGCAAGGTCAGGCATGGGAAGCTGGGCCAGGGCGGCGAGCCACAGCATCTGGTGGCCGCCCGAAATCCGCGGCGAAACAGCCAGCGGACGAACCAGGGGCAGCGCGGAATCCACTGGCTGTGCCGGGCCGGGAGAAGTCGTCCGCTCCGGCCAGACCGACGGCGCTACAGGCACCGGGCGTCGCGTATGCAGCGTTTCCCGATCCGGGCGGGAGCCCGCCGCCATGCCTTGCTCGGGCGAGGCGCTGGCCGCGCTCACATGGCTCGCCTCGGGCACGCGCATGAGAGGAGCGGCGGAGGCTCGCGCGGCCATGCGCGGCGAGTGATCGATTTGCGGGCTGGCCGTTTGCTCGCTCGACCTGATCATCACCCGCACGCCGACCCACGATACCAGCACCAGCACCAGCGCGATGACGGGTTGGCCGCGCCGACCGTGGCTTTGCGGCGCGCTCATGCCTGCACCTCAAGCGTGGCGAGGGGAACAGAGGAAGGCGGCGCAGCCTCGGCGGGATGGGACGAATGTGCGGTCTTGTCCCACACCACGGGTTGTCCCGCCAGCGAACGCACATAGGCGGCGAGCGCCCGACGCCCGGCCATGATCGCAACGATGTTGCCAACCGGAATGCGTAGTATGGAGCGCAGCCCCTCTTGCCAGCCGTATTCGTGCGCGGTGAAGGTAGCGCGCACGGCGCTGCGCCAGACAAATCCGGCGAGGCTCAGCAGCAGCATGGCACCGATTGCCGTTCCCAGCGGAGCGCCCCCACGCCAGCCGGTCTGGCGCGCCGCGCTCAGCACGGTATCGACCACAAGCAGCAGGTAGGCCGCAAACAGCACCAGCGCCGTCAGCGGACCGCGGCGGTCGCGCAGCGCCATCCACAACTCAAGCGGACGCGCACTCCAGCCCATCCGGTCCCACGCCTGGAAGGCAATGCCGTGGACCCAGCGGGTCTTCTGGCGCACCGCGGTTGCCAATGCTGACGGGAAATAGCTCGATGTGGCGACGAGCACGCCGGCCGAATCGCGCAACCGCAAAAAAGTGCTGCCCCGGCCCTCGCGCGATAGCGTCAGGCCGAGTTCGTAGTCTTCGGTGAGGCAATCCGTGGCGAAGGGACCGGCTTGCCGCCCGCTGCCGTGCAGTTCGGCCAGCCGCGCCAGGGCAGCGCGCGAGAACCCACAGCCCACGCCCGCCGCCGGAATCGCCGCGCCGACTGCCGAGCGGACAACCAGCGCCTTGGCGTGAGCCTCGGCGAATTCGTCAGCGTAATGACCGGCGATCCATCGCGAATCCGCCTGGAGCGCCGGGCGTACCGGAATCTGCACGAAGTCGTGGCTACCCAAAGCCGCGTCGATCGCCTGCAGGGCGGCGGGATGCACCATGTCTTCGGCATCGTGCAGGATCACAGCGCGGAACGGCTGGCGGCTGCGAGCCTCGTCCATGCACAACGCCGCGTAGAGCCGGTTGAGGCAATCAGCCTTGGTCGTCGGACCGTGGGCGGCATGGACCACGATGCGGACGCGCGAATCGCCCGCTGAGCCGTCCATGGCCGCAGCCAGCGTCGCCGCGTCGTTCGCATAGCATCCGACATAGAGTCGCAACTCACGCTGCGGCCAGACCCGCAGCATGTGGCCAATCGTGGTGGCGATGACACTGGCCTCCTGAAAGGCGGGAATCAGCACCGCCGTCGGTCCGGTCAATTCCGCCGCACCATAGCCTTGAGGCAGCCGCGCGGTGCGGGCGCGACGCGTCAGCCTGAGCCATAACCAGGTGCAATCAATCGCGAACTCATCAAACAGTCCGACCACGAACCAGAAAGCGGCAAAGACCAGCAACTCACGTTCGACCGGCACCAGCACCCGCAGCATCGGGTCGACCCCCGATTCAGCCCAAGCCATCCTACGCAAGCCCCCTTAGCGCACCCCAATTGCCGACGACCCTAATGGCATTACCAAGCTCATGCAATCGCCCGGTATTCCGACTAAGGAACGGATTTATTGTCAGTTTCGATTGCCTTGCGGTTCAAATTCCGCGATCTGGCGCAATGCTTGCGATCCGCCATCCCGTCTCGCGCTTCGCCACTCGCATCGCCCGCCTGTTCCATGGAGAGGCTGGCGCCGGTGTCCTGCTGATCGTGGTTGCGCTGGCGGCGATGATCGTCGCGAATTCACCTCTCGCCGACGGCTATCATCACCTTTTCCACGGCGCGATGCGTTGGACTCCGATCGCCAAGCTCGACACCTTGCACCTCTGGATCAACGACGCGCTGATGGCGATGTTCTTCTTCGTCGTCGGGCTGGAGATCAAGCGCGAGGTTCTGGAAGGTGAACTGTCGCACCCGACCCAGCGCCGCCTGCCGGTGCTGGCAGCCGTGGCGGGAATGGTCGCTCCCGCTGCGATCTACCTGTTGGTCAGCAAGGGCGACGGCGCCCTGCAACCCGGCTGGGCGATTCCAGCGGCGACGGACATTGCCTTTGCCGTTGGGGTGTTGAGCCTCCTGGGATCGCGGGTGCCGCCGTCGTTGCGGTTGTTCCTGCTGACCGTGGCGATCGTCGACGATCTGGGTGCAGTGGTGATCATTGCACTGGTCTATACCGCTGATGTCTCGCTTGGCTGGCTGGCGATAGCCGCAGCGATTCTCGCCCTCCTCATCGGCCTCAACCGGCTTCGCATCGGCAATGGCTGGCCCTATGCCATCGGCGCTGTGGCGCTGTGGTTCGCCGTGTTGCATTCAGGGGTTCACGCCACGATTGCCGGGGTGCTTGCCGCGCTCTGCGTGCCGCTCAAGCTTGATCGCCACGGCACCAGTCTGCTGCTGCGGATGGAACATACCCTGGCCCCGATCAGCGCCTACCTGATCGTGCCGCTGTTCGGCTTTGCCAATGCGGGAGTCCACCTGCCGGGCTCCGGCGGGGCGGGCTTTGCTGCGGCGCTGCCGCTCGGCGTCGGCCTTGGCCTGTTCCTCGGCAAGCAGATGGGCATATTCGGCGCGATCGTCGCGGCCGAGCGAACCGGATTTGCCGCACGGCCCAAAGGCGCAAGCCTGCTGCAACTGTGGGGTGTCGCGCTGCTCTGCGGGATCGGCTTCACCATGAGCCTGTTCATCGCGCAGCTCGCCTTCCCCAGCCATCCCGAACTGGTCGAGGAAGCCAAGCTTGGCGTGATTGCCGGATCAACCTTGGCGGCGCTCGCCGGATTTGCCGTGCTGCGCCTGCAGCCCCGTCCGCGGGCCTGATCCCTACCAGGTGCCGGTGTTGGGCAGCGAGGCCCAAGGCTCCTGCGCGGGCAGGTGCCCGTCCTGAAGCAGCTCAACCGAGATCCCGTCGGGCGACTTGACGAAGGCCATGTGTCCATCGCGCGGAGGGCGGTGAATGATGTGTCCGGCGTCCATCAGTCGCTGGCAGGTGTCATAGATGTCGTCGACACGATACGCGAGATGCCCGAAATTGCGACCGCCGGAATAGACCTCCGCCGCGCCATCCTCGGGTGGCCAGTTCCAGGTCAATTCAACCTCGGCCACGCCCTCGTCGCCGGGGGCGGCCAGGAAAATCAACGTGAAGCGCCCCTGCTCGCTGGAAAAACGCCGCACCTCGTTGACGCCGATCAGGCCGAAGAACGCGATCGTCGCATCCGGATCGGTTACGCGGATCATGGTGTGGAGATAACGGGTCATGGCCACCGAGCTACCATGGGCGTGGGGCAAGGGAAAGGCCCGCCCCGCCAACGCGGAACGGGCCTTCTCCTGCGAAGCTGCCGTTTAGAAGCTTGCGGTCAGCGAAACCACGCCAACGGTCTTGCCCTGACGGAATGCCTGTTCGTTGCCGAAGCTTCCGACCGGGCCGAACGTATTGACCAGCGCGTTGCGGCTCAGGTCGGTCCCGACGATCGACGCATCAAGCGTCAGCGCCTTCCACGTATAGCTGACCCCGGCGCTGTAATCGAGATAGTCGCGGCCGAAATCAAACCCGCCTGAGCTGTAGCCAAGGTGGGTGTGCACCGAGAACGGCGTCTTGGGAACGCCACCGCTCAGTTCGCCATAAACGTAGGTGTTGCTGCGGGTGGGCGAGCTGAAGTTGTAGTTGAACACCTTCTGCGCGGGCGCGAAGTTCACGCCCACCTTGGCCTTGGCCGGGCCCAGCGTCTTGGCCAGCGAGCCGTACAGCTCGTAGTAGTTGCCCGCGGTCGCGCCGGGATAGAGATAGCCGTAAACGCCACCATCGAGCGTGATCCCGCTGATGGTCTTGGAATAGCCGCCGAACACGTCGATCTCGGTCCCGCCGATGTTGATCGGGCTGGTCTTGTTCGACGCGCTGGAACCCCAGGTGCCGACATAGAGGCCAGAGGCGTGGTTCAGCGTGATCGAACCCTGAACCGCGGGAAGGTTGTCGGACTGCGACAGCCCGCGGAACCGGTATTGCGAGACGACGGCCGCAGATCCGGTGACGGTGAATTCGGCCGGCGGTGCGGTCTGGTCAGCCTGGGCCGGCATGGCGACAAGGCCAGTGGCGGCAATGAGGGTTGCGGCCACAAGACCGCGGATGGACGTGAGCATATTCAATCTTCCCTTGTTAAACCGGGCAATCCGATTGGGTCGCTTCGTCCCACCTGCGCCCACACCGTCGCGTCTCGATCCGGACGCATTCGGTTTGTGCAGGAGCCAAGCTGGCGCGGATTGCTGCACTGCACAAGAGCAAAACGACATTTGATTGCCTAAGCCGAAGCACTGTGGCTTTTTGGCAACTAGGGATGACATGGCGATGATCGCAGCGCCAAAGCGACGGCACGTAAACGACCCGGTGAACGCCCATTGTCGGTTTGTCCCCCCGGGGCTATAGCGCCGCCGCCGTTCTGGAACATGTCGCACCTTGCCAAGCCGATGATCTCCCTCCGCAATCCGTTCCGCGCCTCGCCCGCGCAGCAATCAGCGGCAGTTCCGGCCGGGGAACGGGTCTATGCGATCGGCGACATCCATGGCTGCCTGCCCCAGCTTGAAGCGCTGGCCCGATCCATTGAACAAGACGATGTCGAACGCGGACCCGCCGATACGACGGTGATCCTTCTCGGCGATCTTGTCGACCGCGGCCCGGACAGCGCGGGGGTCGTCGCCTTCGCTCGCGCCTGGCAACAGCGCCGCCGGGTGCGGATCCTTGCCGGCAACCATGAGGAACTGTTCCTCGACAGCTTCGGCAACGCCGATGTGCTGCGCGAATTCCTTCGCTTCGGCGGGCGTGAGACGCTGTTCTCCTATGGGGTCGATCCGGCGGCCTATGCCCGGGCGGACATTAACCTAACGCTCGAACTGCTGGACGAACACGTCCCGCAGGCCGACCGTGATTTCATTACCAGGTTCGAGGACAGCATCGCGATCGGGGATTACCTGTTCGTCCACGCCGGGATCCGCCCCGGCGTTGGGTTGGACGAACAACAGATATCGGACCTGCGCTGGATTCGCGGCACCTTCCTTGATCACTCGGGAAGTTTCGGGGCGGTGGTAGTGCACGGTCACACGATTTTCGCTAAGCCCGAGGTGCGCGCCAACCGCATCGGTATCGACACCGGGGCCTATGCCTCCGGCCAATTGACGGCGCTGGGGCTTGAAGGAACCAGCCGCTGGCTGATCTCGACACAGGACAACGACGGCGTGATTGAAGTCGCGCAAAGGAGCATTTGATGAAGATCGCAATGGTCGGTTCGGGCTACGTCGGACTGGTTTCGGGTGCCTGCTTTGCCGACTTCGGCCACGACGTGGTCTGCATCGACAAGGATCCCGCCAAGATCGAGAGCCTGCAAAAGGGCGTGATGCCGATCTATGAGCCGGGGCTGGCCGAACTGGTCAGTTCCAACGTCAAGGCCGGGCGGCTGACCTTCACGACCGACCTGTCCGAAGGGATTGACGGCGCCGCTGCCATCTTCATCGCGGTGGGCACTCCCAGCCGCCGCGGCGACGGCCATGCCGACCTGTCGTTCGTCTATGCCGTGGCTCAGGAAGTGGGCGAAAATCTCAAGACCCCAGCGGTGATCGTCACCAAGTCGACCGTACCGGTCGGCACCGGCGACGAGGTTGAGCGCATTCTTCGCGAAGCCAATCCGGGCGTCCAGTTCGCCGTCGCTTCGAACCCTGAATTCCTGCGCGAAGGCGCCGCGATCGGAGACTTCAAGCGCCCCGACCGAATCGTCATCGGCACCGAGGACGAATGGGCGCGCCACGTCATGACCGAGGTTTATCGGCCGCTGTTTCTCAACAAGGCGCCATTGCTGTTCACCAGCCGCCGTTCGTCCGAGCTGATCAAGTACGCCGCCAACGCGTTCCTCGCGGTCAAGATCACCTTCATCAACGAGATGGCCGATCTGTGCGAGAAGGTCGGCGCCGATGTTCAGGATATCAGCCGCGGGATCGGCATGGACGGGCGGATCGGGGCGAAGTTCCTCCACGCCGGACCGGGCTATGGCGGATCGTGCTTCCCGAAGGACACGCTCGCCCTGCTCAAGACGGCGGAGGACTATGAAGCGCCGACCCGGATCGTCGAGGCTGTGGTCAAGGTAAACGACGCCCGCAAACGTGCGATGGGTCGTAAAGTGATCGAGGCGCTGGGCGGAGCCGATGATGCGCGCGGCAAGAAGGTCGCGCTGCTTGGCCTGACCTTCAAGCCCAACACCGACGACATGCGCGATGCGCCGTCGATCGCCATCGCCCAGGCGCTGGTCGATGTCGGCGTCGTCGTGGCCGCCTATGATCCGGAAGGCATGGAACTGGCCCAGCCCCTGATGCCCGACGTGGCGATGCAGACAAACGCCTACGCGGCGATCGAGGATGCCGACGCGGTGGTGATCGTCACCGAATGGGACGCCTTCCGCGCGCTCGACCTTGACCGCGTAAAGCGGATCGCCAGGGTTCCGGTGCTGGTCGATCTGCGCAATGTCTATGACCCCGCCGAAGCGCGGGCCAAGGGCTTCACCTATTCGAGCATCGGGCGGCCGTAATCGCCACACGCAGGGCCTCACCGCGCTCTGGACTCACCAGCCCCAGCACCAGCAGGCGGCTGCCCCGGGTCATCTCGAGGGCAAAGCGCGCGTCATCCCAGCCTTCGTCCAGCCAGCCTTCGACGGTCGCCGCAACAGTGCGCAACAGCAGCGGGGTGAGATCGGCGGCGGGCAGAAAGGCGTCGATCTCTCCGGCAGCGATCGCCGCGGCCACCATGCCCGACCACAGCGCCTGCCCTTGGGCGCTCATCATCTCGCGCAGGGGGTTGCCCTCGATACCGTGCATCGCCGCGTAGAGGCCGCGGTAGAATTCCGGCTCGGCAAGGTAGTGTATCACCACCAGATCGACCGCGCTCAGCAGCCGATCGAGCGGCGCGCGCACCGGTTCGGCGGAAAGCCGCACGGCGAAACTCGCAAATTCGTCCTCGACCACCCGGCGCAAGACCTCGCTTTTCGAACCGAGCAGGTTGTAGGGCGTCGCCGGACTGACACTGGCGTGCCGGGCAAGCTGCAGCATCGAAAACCCCGCCCCGCCGGTTTCGCGGATCAGGGCGTGTGCCGCATCGATAATGTTGCGGCGCCGTGCCTCGCGTGCTTCGATAGACAGCGCCATCAGCTTGCCGGAATGTTCTCGTAATAGGGGATCAGCACGTCGTTGCTCCCATCGGCGACCTGCCCGAGCATCGCCTCCGTCACCGGATGGACCACCGCCGCATCGGTCATAACCTCGATGAACGCCGGTCCGCCGCAGGCAAATGCCCGCTCCAGCGCCGGGGCGAGATCGCCAAAGTGGTCAACCCTCTCGCTATGCAGGCCGAAGGCCCGCGCGATGTTCGCATAGTGCGTCCCCTCCAGCTTGGTGATGACGTTGTAGTTGCCGCCGAACATGATTTGCTGCCCGTGGATAGACATCCCCCACACCTGATTGTTTAGCACCACCGTCACGATCGGCAGATGGTGACGGACCATGGTGTCGAACTCCTGGATGTGGAAGCCCAGCGCCCCATCGCCCGTCAGATGCACGACCCGCCGACCCGGATGGGCTATCTGCGCGCCGATCGCGAAACCCGGCCCGATCCCCAGGCAACCGAGATAGCCATGGCTGAGGACGCTGGCGGGAATGTTGACCCGCGCCGCAGCTCCACCCCACGAGGCTGCTTCCCCACCGTCGAACACGTAGAGCGCGTCGGGGCCAGCCGCTTCGGCAACGGCGCGGGCGGCATGGAAGGGGTGAATCCCCGCGCCGGTTTCTGCCTGCGGGAAGGCGGAGGCGAACAACCCGTCCGCTGCCAGTGCCTGCGCCCGCCAGGCTTCCAGTCCCTGCGGCCAGCGCCCGGCCAGCGCCGCTGTCAGCGCTCGGACCGCCTCGGTCGAATCGGCCATGATCGCCAGGTCGACGTCGCGGATCCGCCCGATCTCGCCCGCGTCCGTGTGGATCTGGGCGAGCCGGGCCGAATGCGGGACGATCGCTCCCGACCGCCCACCGAGCAACAGCCCCAGCTTGCCGCCGAGCAGGATGACCAGATCGGGCGGTTCGATTCCCATCATCGGCAACAAGGCCAGGTTGCCTGCGGTCCCACCGTTGGAGGGGTGGTCCGCCGGGAGGACGCCCGCCGCCTGCCCCTTGGTAAAAACCGGGATTGGCAATTCGGCGGTCAGGTCGCGAAGCGCTGCGGCGGTCGATGCGTTGGCCGCCTCCATTCCGGCGATGATCACCGGACGCTTGGCGGAAAGAACCATGTCGGCAAGGCGCCGGGCCTCATCCGGTGCGGGGGCAGGATGGGGGCGCACCGTGACGCCGCTGGGCGCGGTTGCGCGATCCGCCGGAACGCTCATGTGCAGAACGTCGATCGGGAGTTCCAGCAGCACCGGCCCACGCGGCGCGGTCAGCGCCTTGCGGATCGCCATCGCGGTAAGATCGGCGATCCGTTCGGTCGCGGGGATGGACGTGGCCCACTTTACCGCCGGGCGGGCAATGGCGATCTGGTCGATCCCGCCTTGCAGAGGATTGGTTTCCAGCTCTCGCAGCGGCGGCGCGCCGACAATGAACAGCACCGGCGAGCCATCCAGCTTCGCATTGGCCATGGCGGAGATCGCATTGGTGAAGCCCGGCCCGGCGGTGACGATGCACACACCCAGCTCGCCGGTGGACCGCGCAAAGGCATCGGCGGCATGGCCGGCCGCGCTCTCATGGCGGAAATCGATCAGGGCGATGCCTTCCTCGACACAACCCTTGAGCAGCGCCTCGAGATGGCCGCCATGCAGAGCAAAGGCTTGCTTCACGCCCGCCACCTTGAGCGTCCGCGCCAGAATCTGTCCACCAACCAACCGTTCGCTCGCCATCGCATCCTCTCCATTGTTGCGACTCGCCTCGCCTTATGATTATAGTGCACTATAATAATCAGCAAGCCCGATGAAGGAGAGAGGCGTGGCGCGGTTCGACGGCAAGGTTGCGGTAGTGACGGGTGGAGCTTCGGGTATCGGCGCAGCAACGGTGCGGCTGTTCCACCGAGAAGGGGCAAGCGTGGTGGTCGGCGATCTGGATGCCGTGGCAGGCAAGGCCCTCGTCACCGAACTGGGCGATCGCGCCCGGTTCCAGTCCTGCGACGTTTCCCGCTTCTCTGAGGTAGAGGCGTTGATCGGTCAGGCGACCTCAGCGTTCGGGCGGCTCGACATCCTGTTCAACAACGCGGGGATCGGCAGCTTCTCGCCGATCGAAGCCCTGTCGGTGGAGGATTGGCGCAAGGTCATCGCGGTCGATCTCGATGCGGTATTCTTTGGCATGAAGGCCGCGATCCCGATCATGCGGGCGCAGGGTGGCGGAGTGATCGTCAGCACCGCTTCGGCAAGCGGGATCGCCGCGGACTTCGGCTTCGCCGCCTACAATGCCGCAAAGGCCGGAGTGATCAACCTGACCCGCACCGCCGCGATCGACCATGCGCGTGACGGCATTCGCGTCAACGCGGTCTGTCCCGGTCCGGTCGATACGCCCATCCTTGCCGGAATCCAGGCGGCGCCGGGCCTGCGCAGCGAATGGGAAAACCGCGTGCCGATGGGCCGTTTCGCCAGGGCCGAGGAAATAGCGGAGGTTGTCGCCTTCCTTGCCAGTGACGCGGCGAGCTACGTCACCGGAATATCGGTGCCGGTCGACGGCGGGTTGACCTCGCACACCGGCCAACCCAACCTGTTGCAGATCATGGGAGGAGCAGAGCAATGAAAGCAGTCGTCCGGCGCGGTGCCGAACTGGTCGATACCGAAATTGCCGAACCGGTGCCCGGCGAGGGGCAGGCATTGGTTTCAACGCTGGTCTGCGGCATCTGCGGGTCGGACCTGCATGCGCTCCACTATCTCGACCACATGATTGCGCTGACCAAACGCGCGGGCGGAATGGAAACGGTCGATCCCGCGCAGGACGTGGTTTTCGGGCATGAGTTCTGCGCCGAAGTGCTTGACTACGGGCCCGGCTGCACCGGCGCGATCAAGCCCGGCACTGCCGTCGTCTCCGTCCCCGCCGCCTTCGGACCGCAGGGCGGCGAGCTGGTCGGCTATTCCAATCGCTTTCCCGGCGGCTTTGCCGAACGCATGGTGTTGACCGAGGCCATGCTTCTGCCTGTCCCCAATGGACTGGACGCCGAACGAGCGGCGCTGACCGAGCCGATGGCGGTGGGCGAGCATGCGGTCGCTCAAGCTCCGCTCACGCCACGTAGCGTTGCGCTGGTAATTGGGTGTGGGCCGGTTGGCCTGTCGGTGATCTCGGCGCTCAAGGCGCGCGGCATGGGGCCGGTGATCGCCACCGATTTCTCGCCCGAGCGGCGCAGGGCGGCAGAATTGCTGGGCGCCGACGTGGTGCTCGACCCGCGCGAGCAATCACCGCATGACCGGTGGGAAGCGCTCGACGTACCGGCCACCATGGCAAGCCTCTCGACCTCGCAATTGCTGGGCCGTTCGATCCGCGATGCGGTGATCTTCGAATGCGTCGGCGTGCCCGGGATGATCCAGCAACTGATCGAAAAGGCTCCACCAACGGCCTCCATCATCGTCGTCGGCGTGTGCATGGAAAGCGATTCGATCGAGCCGTCGCTTGCGATCAACAAGCAGCTCAGCCTGAAGTTCGTCTTTGGCTACAGCCCCGAGGAATTCGCCGCGACCCTGCATGAAATCGCCGAGGGAGCGCGCGATGTCGCGCCGCTTATCTCGGGAACGGTGGGTCGTTCGGGCGTGAAGGACGCTTTCAAGGCGCTGTCCGGCGGCGGTGATCGGATCAAGGTGCTGGTCGATCCGCGTCGACCTTGATGAAGAAAATGCCAGGGGGCCTGTAAGCCGGGTTCTGTCCCGCCGACGGTATGCCATTGGGCACCGTATCGGCGGAGGCAGCCATTCCTCTCGGCGACATGTTGCCATGCCGCTCCAGCAACCAACCCGGGCGGTCGGGCGCGAAACACGCCTGCACGCAAAGGTGCGCGCCGCCCCTATTCGGTCTTGCTCCGGGTGGGGTTTGCCGTGCGGCTCCTGTTACCAGGCGCCCGGTGCGCTCTTGCCGCACCCTTTCACCCTTACCGGCGAACCGGCGGTCTGCTCTCTGTGGCACTTTCCCTGGGGTCACCCCCGGCGGGCGTTACCCGCCACCCTTGTTTCGTGGAGCCCGGACTTTCCTCGGCACTCTTGCGAGTGACGCGGCTGCCCGGCCCCCTGGCGCGTCGCGCATAGCATGGCGAGCGCCCGGAAAGCACGCGCTATCTGCTGCGGCCGCTATCCCGGTCCAGCAACAGCGCGAACAGCATGGCCGAACATTCGCCATCGACCTGCCCGTCGATCACATGGGGGCGCCAGCGGCGTTGGAAAGCACGCATCGCGGCCGCGGGGTCGGAGATGTCATAGCCAAAGCGTTCAAGCGCCAGGAAGAAAGCACCGTCGTTCTCATAGGGGCTGGGCAGCGATACGCGCGGGCGGGGCAAGGCAAGCCGATGCGCGGCGAGCAGTTCCCAGTCGAACAACTCGCCGGGATCTTCCTTGCGCGCGGGAGCTATATCGGAATGACCCACGACATTGGCGTATGGCACTTTCCAGCGCTTGACGATGTCCGCCAGCAACGGGACCAGCGCCTCCATCTGCGCATCGGGAAACGGACGATAACCGAACTCGTGGCCGGGGTTGACCAGTTCGATCCCGACGCTGGCCGAATTGACGTCGGTTACTCCGCGCCAATACGATCGTCCGGCATGCCACGCACGCTTGCTCTCATCGACCAGGCGGTGAACCGTGCCGTCTTCCTCGATGCAATAGTGGGCAGAAACCTGAACAGGGCCATTGGGATCGGTCAGCCGCTCCAATGCAGCTTCCGCCGTTTGCATCCCGGTGTAGTGCAACACCACCATAGAGACCGGCAACAGGCGCTCGCCCCAGTTGGGGGACGGAGTCTCGCGGTGGATCAGTTCGCTCATGCCGTCACGTCCAGCTCTACCGTTGGCGCGTTGCCCGCGACCGGCTCGATCCGAGCCTGCCGAAGCCCGTGCAGGTTCAATCCGTCACGCCTCAGGGAGGACCGCCCCCATAACCAGCGCCTCTTCAGTCAGGGCAAATTGCAGCCCCCCGCCCTGGCGTGCGGCCAGTTCATGCAGCATCCAGGCCGGAGCCGTGCGGCTCGACAACTCGGCACGGGGCAGGCTGCCGTCGAGCGCCTGGCCGATGGTAGGGTCAAAGGCGATGCGGGGGCCCGCCGCGCGGACTACGATCTCGCTCGCCCCGCCGCGCTGCTCGGCACCGATGTCGAGCGTGCCGCCGCGCACCAGTGCGTCGATCCCGATGTGGGCAAGGTTGAGCAATACCTTGACCGCGGGCTTGGGCAGAGCCGGCGTTCCAAGCGACCAGTTGACGGTGATCCGTCCGCCCTCGCCGACCAGGGCATCGACCAGCGCGCGCGGTTCCTCCACCGGCACGCTGTCGCCGAAGCCGCCCGCCGCGCCAAAGGCCAGACGGAAGAACTTCAACTTGTCCGCGCTGGTCCGCGCCGATTGCTCCAGCAGTTCCATGCAGCGCTTGCGCATTTCCGGGTCCTTCTCCTCCGCGAGGAGTTCAAGGCCGTTGGTCATCGCACCGACAGGAGAAAGCAGGTCATGGCACAGCCGCGAACAGAGCAGGCTGGCAAGGTCGACTGAAGGATCGCTCATTAACAATTCCCGTTTGTTTCGCCCACCCTTAGCGATCCGCGACTCGGCTGCAAAGCTTCTCGAATCCATCAGGCCCATCGCACCAGAAAAGCACGTTTCCACCCGCGACGATTGCCCAAATCCGACCATCGCCACTGGCCGCGTCCCGATCGACGGTCGAAGGTTCAGCGCGCCCGTCGGGGTGCGAATGGTAATATCCCGCCACTTCCGGCCCGCCCCGGCGCGCGGCGCGATGCGCGGCGATCAGTGCGGCGGGGTCGATCTCGAAATGGCGCAGCGGCTCGGGATGGACGTTGGCGACCGGCAGGACGGCGTCGATCCGATCGCCCGTGCCAAGCAGGAGCCCGCAGCACTCAGCGGGATGCGCGCGCGTCGCTTCCGCCAGCAGTGTGGCAATCACGCCACTTGTCACAACAAGGTCCATCCCCATGTCCCTAGCCATGAACGGGGGGGAACGCACCATCGAAGGCATGATTGCCGCTGACGGCCAACGGCTTGACAAGGCCTTGGCCGAAGCGAGCGGCCTGTCGCGCGAGCGGATCAAGGCACTGCTCGGCGAAGGGCGGATCGCGCTGTCCGGCAAGGTAGCCAGCCAGGCGAGCCTCAAGCCAGGCGCCGGAACCCTTTTCATCATCCGCGTTCCCGAAGCTGTGCCCGCCGAAGCGGTGGCCCAGGACATTCCGCTGGTCATCGCCTATGAGGACGAGCACCTGATCGTGGTCGACAAGCCTGCCGGACTGGTAGTTCACCCCGCCGCGGGCAATCTCGACGGAACGCTGGTCAACGCCCTGCTCCACCATTGCCACGGCCAGCTTTCGGGCATCGGCGGAGTCGCCCGCCCCGGTATCGTCCACCGCATCGACAAGGACACGTCCGGCCTGCTGGTTGTCGCCAAGACCGACGCCGCGCACGAGGGGCTGGCCCGCCAGTTCGCCGACCATTCGATCGAGCGCGCCTATCTGGCGATCGTCGGCGGACTGCCCGTTCCGCCTTCCGGCACGGTGCGCGGGGCGATCGCGCGCTCCACCGCCAATCGCAAGAAGATGGCACTGGTCGAGGACGGCCGGGGCAAGCACGCGGTAACGCATTACTGCACCCTCGAAGCGCTCGCCGGAGCCGCGCTGGTCGAATGCCGGCTTGAAACCGGGAGAACCCACCAGGTCCGCGTTCACATGGCATCAATCGGTCATGCGCTATTGGGGGACCCTGTCTATGGACGCTCTCCCGCGCGGCTTCGCCCGCTCCTTTCCCGACTCGGCTTCACCCGGCAGGCGCTCCACGCCGCGGTCCTCGGCTTCATTCACCCGGTAACGGGCGCTCCCGTGCGCTGCGAAAGCGCACTTTCTGACGATATGAGGGAACTGTTGGTCGAATTGCGTCGTTCAAGCTGAGCTATTGCACTAGAAGAACACTCTATGTGGCTGCCGCCGCGCGATGCCTCTATCAGGGTCGCTCATGGGCTAGCCGACGATGAAAGGTCGAAGGGTTACGATGTCCGAACGTGAAAGCAATCTGCCCGCTACCGGCGGATCGGTGATGCCAAGCCTCAGCGGAGAGCAGGGGCTCAACCGCTATCTGGCTGAAATCAAGAAATTTCCAATCCTCACGGCCGAGCAGGAATACATGCTCGCCAAGCGTTATGCCGAGCACCAGGATCCGGAAGCGGCCAAGCAACTGGTCACCAGCCACCTGCGACTCGTGGCGAAGATCGCCATGGGCTATCGCGGCTATGGCCTGCCGGTGTCCGAACTGATCGCCGAGGGCAACATCGGCCTGATGCAGGGCGTAAAGAAGTTCGAGCCCGATCGCGGCTTCCGCCTCGCCACCTATGCGATGTGGTGGATCAAGGCGAGCATTCAGGAATTCATCCTGCGCTCGTGGTCGCTGGTCAAGATGGGCACCACCGCCGCGCAGAAGAAGCTGTTCTTCAACCTCCGGCGCATGAAGAAGAACCTCGACGCCTACGAGGATTCAGATCTCCATCCCGATCAGGTCAGGAAGATCGCCACCGATCTCGGCGTGTCCGAGCAGGAAGTGATCAACATGAACCGCCGGATGATGATGGGCGGCGATTCCTCGCTCAACATCTCGTTCAACGAGGACGGCGAAGGGCAGTGGCAGGACCTGCTGGAGGACAGCGGCCCGTTGCAGGACCAGATCGTCGAGGATGAGCAGGAAGCGATGAACCGCCACGCCCTGCTGGTCGAGGCGATGGACAGCCTCAACGACCGCGAACGGCACATCCTCACCCAGCGCCGCCTGATCGAGGATCCGCAGACGCTGGAAGAACTGAGCCAGGAATACAACGTCAGCCGCGAACGCGTCCGCCAGATCGAGGTGCGCGCCTTCGAAAAGCTGCAAAAGGCAATGCTCCGTATCGCGACGGACAGGCGGCTGCTGGCCGCCTGATTTCCACCAGTCCGGCCAGTCCCTTCCCTTCGGGGAGGGACTGCGGGCGTCCGCCACCGGCGCGGTGGTGCGTGAACGCCGCGCCAAGGTGCTTTACCTGCGCCGTGCACCTCCGCTAGACAGCGCGACGATGCGCCGCTTCTTCACGTCGTCCCGTTCTCGCAACGATCATGGCTTCGTCTATCGCGCGAGTTGGTGGATCGGGCGCCTGATCATCGCCTTCTTCGCGATCAGCGTCGGCTTGACGGTACTCTACAAGTTCGTGCCGGTGCCGATAACCCTCACCATGATCCTTGATCCCAACGGGTTCGACAAAAGCTGGACACCGCTCAGCCGGATCGACCGCACCATGGTCGATGCGGTGATCGCCGGCGAGGATGCCAAGTTCTGCACGCACAAGGGTTTCGACACGAACGCCATCGAAAAGGCGATGGAGCGCAATGCCCGGTCCAGCAGGCTGCGCGGCGGATCGACGATCAGCCAGCAGACCGCGAAGAACGTGTTCCTGTGGCAGGGCACCGGCTGGACCCGCTATGCCCGCAAGGGGCTGGAAGCCTGGTTCACCGTGCTGATCGAAAACATCTGGGGCAAGCGGCGGATCATGGAGGTTTACCTCAACGTCGCCGAAACCGGCGTCGGCACCTATGGGGTGGAGGCCGGGGCGGAACATTACTACGACCATTCCGCCACCCGGCTCACCCAGGTTGAGGCGGCGCGGATCGCCGCCGCCCTCCCTGCGCCTAAGCGGCGCGAGGTGGTCGATCCAGGCGGCTTCACGCGCCGCCATGGCAATGCCATCGCCGCGCGCAGCGGCGTGGTCCGCAACGAGGCGATGGACGCCTGCGTCTATCGTTGATGCCAAAGCAAAGGGCGACGCTCCGTAGAGCGCCGCCCCCTGGCATTCAGTCTTTCACCCCTGATCAGAAGGTGAAGCGGGCGCCCACGCGGATCGCGTAGAGCGAACCGTTGAAGTTGACCGAACTGGTGTTGGGCGAAGAGAAGCTTGAATAGCGATACTGCGCACAGGTCTGGGTCGACGCCGTGTTGACCACACCGGCGCCAGGAGCCGTCCCGGTGGGAGTCGCCATGGTGAGGCACTGTACCGTGACCAGCGCCGCATTGTAGGGGAAGCCGAGCTGACGCAGACCGCCCCAATCCTTGTTGAGCAGGTTCGGCAGGTTGTTGATGTCGGCGAACAGCGTAATGCGCGAACCGCCGACAAAGGTTGGAATCTGCTGCTCAAGGTGCAGGTCGATGCGGGTGAAGGCGCGGTTGCGCGCAATGTTCTTCGGCGCGATCTGCCCGCGGAACTTGTTCAGCACCGAACCGCTGACGATGGTATCGAGCGCGGTTTGCGTGGCGGCGCTGTCATAGGAGACGAGCGGATCGCTGGGCCCGGTCGGCACGTAGATCAGGTTGGATGCCGCGCCGATATTGCTCAGCGGCGTGCCGAATACCGCCGAACGGTTGCTGGTATTGTCGAGCATGGTGAAGCTGTAGGGACGTCCCGCGCGGGTTTCGCCGAACAACTGCACGATGGTCTTGTAGTCGCCAAAGAACGCATGGTCGAAGCCGATGTTGTACTTGAACGCCCACTTGATCTGGTTGTCCGAAATTCCGTACTCGGGGTGGTTCGGATCGCCGAACGACTGGTAGCGGTAGTTCGAGTTGATCGTTGACGACGTCGCGCTCGAAACGTCCTTTACGTCCTGCCAAGTGTAGCTGCCGCCGAATGACAGCCCCCAATCATACTTCTTGTCGAAGTGAAGCACGGCCACGTGCGAGCGGCCCTTGTGGGTGTTGTAGGCAAGGATGTCGTAGTTGTTGTTGCCCGGATAAAACGTGTTGGCATAGCGCGGGCGCCCATCGGGCAGAGTCCCCACCAGCACCGATCGCAGATCGGTGAACCCGACCCCGTCTATGTTCTTCGAGAAGTAGTAGTCGGCGCCGAAATCGAAGCCGAACAACTGGTAGTTGGCCGACAGCGTCGACTTGAGCGAACGCGGCAGGTGGAAATCGGGAGCGATCGCGCCGGTGTTTGTCTTGGGCAGCGTGGTGCTGCCGGTAACGTTCGTTGCCGCCGCCGTCAGGGCCGCCGGAACTTGCCCGGTGACGTTGTTCAGCGCGAGATCGCACAGCGAGCCCGCCGTCAGGCAGGTTGCGTCGCGCGTGATCGTCATCGCGTTGGTGGTGACCGTGTTCGAGAAGCTGTTCGACAGGTAGATGTCCGGCGAACCTCCGCCGAAGATGCCCATGCCACCGCGCAGCTTGAAGCTGGAGCCGATCGGCTTGTAGTCGAAGCTGATGCGCGGCTCGAACTGGTCAAGGCCCTTGTAGGTCTTGAGGTTGGAGAACCCGTAGCGGCTGGTGAAGTACGGATTGAGTACCGGACGGTCCTTCATCCCGTAGAGGCTCGCGCGCAGCCCGGCAGTGATGGTCAGCGCATCGTTGACCGTCCATTCGTCCTGGAGGCCGAAGGTGTACTGCGTGTAGTGGAAGTTCGCCGCCGCGCCTTGCGGATTGCCGCCGATCACCGCCGCGTACTGCACAGAATTGGCCTTGCCCGCCTGGAAATCGGCAAGCGAATCAAAGTACCACGCCCCCAGGCTGTTGGGGACGAAGTTGTTGAAGGTGCGGTTCTGGTTGATGTCGACCAGGAACTTCAGCACCTGGTTGTCGAACCGATAGCGCATCATCAGCGAGCCTTCCCAGGTGTCATAGAACAACTGGTTGGTCTGGCGGAAATTGTCCGGGCCGAAGTAGATGGTGGGTGCCCCCTGCGCGCCATTGGCGCCGGCGGTGCAGCCCGTGATCGAACCGACGCTGTTCGGATCTGTGCAAACCGCGAACTGGCCGTTGGGGCGACCGCCCAGCGGTTCCTGTCCGCGCCGCGACCAGCGATAAATCATGCGCGCCTCGGTCGAGAGGCGATCGGTCCAGTCCGAGTTGAGCTGGACGATGCCCGCGCGCAGCAGTTCGCTGAGCGAATAGGCATTGGTGCTCATCCCGTAGGTCGGCGTCGAAGTGGTGGTCGAGGTGTTGTTGGGGCTGCCCTGGACGTTGTATGAATTGATGTAGGACAGCGACAGCTTCTGCCCGCTGGCCACGTTCCAGTCGACCCGTACGGTGAATTTTTCATCCTTGCGCGGATTGATCGTCAGGATATCGCCGATGCCAAGGTTTCTGGCCTTCGCGATGGTGTCGACGGCGGTGATCGCGTTGGTGACGGCGGCTGGATTCGAGAACGACGAGATCTGGGTCGAATAGGGCCGCGGATCGGTGTTGCGCTCACCCGAGATCATGAAGAACAGCTTGTCGGGGATGATCGGCCCGCTCAGCGTTGCACCATAGGTTTCCGACTTGAAGTTGGGCACCGTCGTCGTCGTGGTGCCGATGGTCTTGCCCGACAGTTCGTCGGTATTGATGGAATAGAACCCGGTGCCGTGGAAGTGGTTGGTGCCCGAAAGCAGCACGGTGTCGATCGCGCCGCCCTGGAAGCCCGACTGGAGGAAGTCATAAGGGGCAAGGCTGACCGAAACCTGGGCCAGGGCGTCAAGCGGAACCGGGCCGCGAATGTTCGGGCTGGCATCCTGATTGAGGCCGAATGTGTCGCCCACGGTCACGCCGTTGATGGTGAAGCGGTTATAGCGCGGGTTAACGCCGGCGAAGGACACGGCGCCGCCACGGTCGCCAGAGTTCGACATGTCGATGTTGGCGAAGGGATCGCGCCGCTCGACGTCGCGGACGTCGCGGTTGACCGAGGCGACCTTGGCGATTTCAACCTGGGTCAGAACGGTCTGCGGCCCGTCCGATGTCACCCCGGCCCCCTTGATCGACTTGGCGGTGACGACGATCTCCCCGCCCTCGGCACCGGCGATGGTGATCGGCAGGTTGAACGGCTGGCCGACCGATGTGTACACATCCGTGACGCTGGCGTTGCCCGCGCCGCTGCTCACCGCAACCGTGTAGGGTCCGCCAACGCGCAGGCCAGACACCACGAAGCTGCCGTCAGCGCCGGTGCGCGTGGTCGAAACCGTTCCCGATGGAACGTGCGTCACGGTGATCTGCGCGTCGCCGACGGCAGTGCCATCGCCAGTCACAACGGAGCCACGGATGATCGAGGTTGTCTCCTGCGCCATGGCAGGCGCGGCGATCATGCCGCAAGCGAGAGAAACGCTGGCCGCGCTGGCGGCGAGGAGGAACTTGATCTGCATGTCGACTATCCCCATGACGCCCGCGATCGGGGCGTAAAATCGATTCGGATGCCGGATGAAGTGCGAATCGCCCCCCGATCCGTAGAACCTGCAACAATTGATACAGGCGTCCGCCGACCCTCAAAACAGCCTAATTTGACAGCTTGGTGACGATCGGAGACGTCAGGGCGCGTCGTCATGCCGCCGAGAAATTTTGTTACATCCGTGTAAGCAAGCCAGTAATCTTTCATTAATTTCACGCATTTGATGAAGCGAAAGCCGGGATTATCTGGAAAATGCCCTAGCCGATTCTTGCTGCACTGCGGCATTTGTGCAACGCTTTGATTGAAAGCAGGGAAATGAGCGGCAATCACGATCACGGCGCACATGCGCACAGCCACGGACATGGGCACGGCCACGGGCACGGCCACGGGCACGGACATGCCCACGGCGCGGGCAGCCACGGCACTGCCTTTGCCATCGCCGTCGTCCTCAACGCGGGCTTCGTCGTGGCGGAGACGGCGGCAAGCTTCGTCAGCGGCTCGACCGCGCTGCTGGCCGATGCCGGTCATAACCTGGGCGACGTGCTGTCGCTGCTGCTCGCCTGGGGCGCCAGCGTGCTGGCCAAGCGACCGGCTTCGGCGGGCTTTACCTACGGCCTGAAAAGCAGCTCGATCCTGGCGGCGATCACTAATGTAGCCCTGCTGTGGGTGGCGTTGGGCGCGGTGCTGATCGAGACGCTCCGCCGCTTCTGGCAGCCCGAGCCGGTCAACGGTCTGCAAATGATGCTGGTCGCGGCAGTGGGCATCGGCATCAACCTGGTGTCGGCGCTGCTGTTCGCCAGGGGCAGCAAGACCGACCTCAACCTGCGCGCGGCATTCCAGCACCTGATGGCCGACGCGGTGGTTTCTGCCAGCGTGGTATTCGCCGGCCTTGCGATCCTGCTGACCGGATTTCAGTGGATCGATCCGGTTGCCAGCCTGATCATCACGGTCGGGCTTGCCTGGGCCAGTTGGGATCTGCTCAAGGACGCGATCAAGATGGGGTTGCTGGCAGTGCCCGCGCATATCGAGGAAGTCGACGTGCGTGGCTACCTGTCGGGCCTGGACGGCGTCACGGCGATCCACGATCTCCACATCTGGCCAATGAGCACGACGGAAACCGCCTTCACCGCCCACCTTGTCATGCCGGCGGGGCATCCTGGCGACGCATTCGTCCACATGGTTTCCACGCAGCTTGAGGCGCGCTTCGGCATTCATCATGCGACGATCCAGATCGAGCAGGTGGCGACGGACTGCATGCTCCACGCCGGGCACCAAAAACACGCGCACGATCACGCCTGATAATCGTCAACGACAGTTCATCTGTCTTGGGATAGGGCTGCCTGCCTTGCCCCGGTCACGGGGACGTATTTGTCCTTCCAGGAGTACCCTTATGCGGAGTTCCACCCGTCTTGCCGCCCTTGTCACCGGCGCACTGGCAAGCATTGCCCTTGCCGTTCCCGCCATCGCGCAAGATGATGTCAAGGCGCAGTTCCAGGCGCGCTACACTGCCTTGCGCACCGCGATGGAGGCGCACGATACGACGACCATCGGCAAGATCTTCGCGCCCGGCTACCAGATGACCGACCTGCGCGGCGAATCCCATTCCGGCAGCGAACTGGTCGAGCGGTTGAGCAAGATGGCAGCCCGCCCGGCCAACCCATCGCGCCACGCGGAAACCAAGGTGCTGTCAGCTACCGTTTCGGGCGATTCCGCTACGGTTCAACAGCAGCTCGTCGCGGGCGGCACCCGCGCCGGGGACGATGGCAAGGAACACACCATGGAAATGGTTTCGGAAGCCACCGACACCTGGACCAAGGCGGGCGTCGACTGGCAGCTTTCCCGGTCCGTCCAGACCAGCATGACCGTGAAGCGCGATGGTGAGGTGTTCTTCCACGAAGGGAAATAGAACCGTTCAGCCGAGCGCGCGTTCGACCGCTGCCGCTGCGTGAAGCCCGGTGGTGTCGAACAGCGGCACGGCATAGGCGCCGCCGGGCTCGACCAGCAGGACGAGTTCGGTGCAGCCCAGTATCACCGCTTCGGCCCCGGCGCTCGCCAGTTCCTCGATCAGCGAGCGAAACCGTGCGCGGGCCGCGGGCTCGACTTTCCCCGCGACCAGTTCCTCGAAAATGATCCGGTGAATTTCGGCGCGGCCGGTGCTGTCGGGAACGATGGTTTCGATCCCGCAGACGCCGCGCAGCCGCTCGGCGAAAAAAGGCCGTTCCATCGTGAAGGCGGTACCGAGCAATCCTGCCCTGGAGATGCCCCGCGCCGCCATTGCCGCCGCCGTCGGATCGACGATGTGCAACACCGGCAGCCGCGTCGCGGCCTCTACGGCGTCCAGCACCAGATGCATGGTGTTGGCGCAGATCAGGATGAAGTCCGCCCCGGCCCGCTCAAGCGAAAGCGCCGCCTCGGCCATGATCCCGCCCAGTTCGTCCCACCGGTCGGCATGCTGGAGGCGGGCGATCTCGTCGAAATCGACCGAAACCATCACGATCCGCGCGGAATGGACCCCGCCCAGCCGTTCCAGCACAGCCTGGTTGATCAGCCGATAGTACTCGGCAGTGCTCTTCCAGCTTATCCCGCCGATCAGGCCGATGGTTTGCATGCCCGAGGCAACCTCAGGCGGCCGCTTCCTTGCCCTTGTGCACGCGCACCGGTTCCTTGCGGCCTTCGACCACGTCCTTGTCCACCACCACTTCGGCGATGTCCTGCTCGGTCGGCAGATCGAACATGGTATCGAGCAGCAGCCCTTCGACGATCGAGCGCAGCCCGCGCGCGCCGGTCTTGCGCTCGATGGCCTTCTTGGCGATCGATTCGAGCGCGTCGTCGGTGAAGGTCAGCGCCACGTCCTCAAGGTCGAACAGCTTGGCATACTGCTTGACCAGCGCGTTCTTCGGCTCTTTGAGGATCTTGACCAACGCCTCGATGTCGAGATCGTTGAGCGTCGCGATCACCGGCAGGCGGCCGACGAATTCGGGGATCAGCCCGAACTTCAGCAAATCTTCCGGCTCGGCTTTTTGCAGCAGCTCACCCACCCGGCGCTTGTCCGGATCGGCAACGTGTGCGCCGAACCCGATCGAGCGCTTCTGCAGGCGGTCAGCAATGATCTTTTCAAGGCCCGCGAAGGCGCCGCCACAGATGAACAGGATATTGGTCGTATCGACCTGGAGGAATTCCTGCTGCGGATGCTTGCGCCCACCCTGCGGCGGGACGGAGGCGGTGGTGCCCTCCATCAGCTTGAGCAGCGCCTGCTGCACGCCCTCGCCCGACACGTCGCGAGTGATCGAGGGGTTTTCCGCCTTGCGGCTGATCTTGTCGATCTCGTCGATATAGACGATGCCGTGCTGCGCCTTGTCGACGTTGTAGTCGCTGGCCTGGAGCAGCTTGAGGATAATGTTCTCGACGTCCTCGCCGACATAGCCCGCTTCGGTCAACGTGGTGGCGTCAGCCATCGTGAAGGGCACGTCGAAGGTCTTGGCCAGCGTCTGGGCAAGCAGCGTCTTGCCCGACCCGGTGGGCCCGACCAGCAGGATGTTCGACTTCGACAGCTCAACCTCGCCGCCCTTGCCGCTGTGCTTCAAACGCTTGTAGTGGTTGTGCACCGCGACCGAAAGCACCCGCTTGGCGCGATCCTGACCGATCACATAGTCGTTCAGCGTCTCGAAGATGTCCCTCGGGCTGGGAACCCCGCCGTCCTTCTTGCCGGCGATCCCGGCCTTGGTTTCCTCGCGGATAATGTCGTTGCACAGCTCGACGCATTCATCGCAGATGAACACGGTCGGGCCGGCGATCAGCTTGCGCACCTCGTGCTGCGACTTGCCGCAGAAGCTGCAGTAGAGGGTGCTCTTCGCGTCAGAACCTTGCAGTTTCGTCATGCCTTCATCCAGTTTCCCCGTACCTTCGGGGATTCGCCGGAGTTTAGCCCGGCGAAACGATTCTTCAATCCTGCGTCATAGCACGGTCAAATTGACCCATGCTGAAGCGGCAGGGTTACTTATTCCTTGGCGTCCTTGGCCGTATCAGCCTCTTCGCCTTCCCCGGCGGGGCGGCTTTCGAAGACCTTGTCGACCAGGCCGAACTCCTTGGCTTCCTCGGCATCGAGCCAGGTATCGCGATCCAGAGCGGTGTCGATCTCCTCCACGGTCTTGCCTGTGTACTTCGAATACAGCTCGTTGAGCCGCTTCCTCAGTCGCAGGATTTCGCGCGCCTGGATCTCGATGTCGCTGGCCATGCCGCGCGCTCCGCCTGAAGGCTGGTGGACCATGATCCGAGCCTGCGGCAGAGCGATCCGCATCCCCGGTTCGCCCGAGGCGAGCAGGAAGCTGCCCATCGAACAGGCCTGGCCGATGCAGACGGTCGACACGCGGGGCCGGATGTATTGCATGGTATCGTGGATCGCCAGACCCGCCGTCACCACCCCGCCCGGCGAGTTGATGTACATCGAGATGTCCTTCGACGGATTCTCGCTTTCCAGGAACAGCAACTGCGCGACGATGACCGAGGCCATGTGATCCTCGACCTCGCCGGTCACGAAGATGATGCGTTCGCGCAGCAGGCGCGAATAGATGTCGAAGCTGCGTTCCCCGCGGCTCGATTGCTCGACCACGACCGGGATCAGCGCCCCGGTAACGGGATCGCGGGTGAACTTGCCTTGGGTGCTGGACGAACCGAACAGGTCGAGCATGGAATTCCTCTTTTGGCGTTGGTCCGCCTATGTCGGCGCTCAAGCGTCGATGTTCAAGGGCATTAACGCTTCAAGGCCATGCAGACACAGCAAGGCCCCGGTCCGACAAACCGGGGCCTTGCCCGACTGGCCGCGCGCAAGGGGCGCAGCGCGCTTCCGGTTCAGATGCCCAGCAGCGCGTTAAGTCGCGTAATCGTGCTGGCGGAAAGCGTTGTGTGGGTCGACGTGGCCAGTGCGTTTTGCGCGGCCGTGACCGCCGATTGCGCCGCCGCAAGCGAAGCCTGGTCCGCACTCAGCGTGTTGTTGGCGGTGGCCAGCGTGGCCTTGGCCGCATCGAGCGCGGCCTTGGCAGCGTCGATCTTCGCCTGGTCGACAGGTGTAATCGCGAGGGCCGCGTTATAGTTCGTCTGGGCAGTATTGACCGCAGCCTGGGCCGTATTGACCGCAGTTTGATCCTTGCTCACCAGATCGGTGTACTTGGCCACGTTGGCGTCAGCCTGGACGGTTGCGGTCTTGTACGTATTGAGCGCGCCGACAACCGACTTGCTCGAAGCATGGGCAAGGCCGTTGGCCGAAGCGTGGGCCGCGTTCAGCTTCTTCAGCAGGCTGGCCGCGGCGCCGGTGCTCGACGCGTTGGCACCGGCTGCGGCGTCGACCGAAGCGGAAGCGCCCACCCTGCCGTTGGCGACGCCGTTCGGCACGCCGGTCGTGACTGCCGATGGCGGGCCGTGCGGAACACCGGCAGGCGGGCCATGTGGAATTCCGGCAGGCGGGCCAACCGGGACCCCGCCCGGCGGGGTGGCGACCGCTGCGGTGGCCAGGGCAATCGCCCCGCCGGCAACTGAAAGCTGCAGTATAGAGACACGCATTGTTCTTCTCCTCACTGGATCGAATGGAGTGGGTGATGATGGTGAACGGCGATCACCCTCACCGGTGTTTCCCCTGGATTACTTGAATACGCTGAACCGCAGACCCGCGCCCCAGCGCGGACTTGCGTTGTTGAGCCCGCCCATGCCGTAGAGCGTGAGCCCGAAGGTTTTGCTCACCCGATAGGTCATGTAGGGCGAGACGACCGCCTGCCCTTCGAGCCCGGCGGCAACCGGTTCGCGCCAGGCAACGCTGACACCGTAGTTCTGGTTCTGGTCGGGGCGCAGGTTCAGGCCGCCCGAAGCGGTGATCCCGTTCTGCAAGCGGTAGGTCGTCGGGCTGCCGAGCCACGAATAGCCGACCGAACCGAACAGCATGAGCTGCTGGCTGAGCGACTTGTAGGCACTGAGGCTGGCCGAGAAATCAGTTTCGCCGGTGCCGATCGTGGTCTTGGCGGTCGGCAGCTTGACCCCGCCGCCGATCTCGACCGAGGGCAGCATCCCGCTTTCGGTGGTAAGCAGATAGGCGGCCGAAAGGCTGACGTCGCCGATCCCGTCGCGCTTGACCGTGGCGGTGTTGCCCGGATTGTTGACGATCACCCCGCCGACCAGTTGGCCCGGGCCATTGAGGAATACGTAGGGCAGGCTGGCCTGAAGCCGCAGCTTGCCGAGTTGGGCCTTGAGATCGATCGGCACGCTCACCACCGAGGTATCGGCAGTCGCGCCATAATGGCCGACGGAATAATCGACCCCGGTGGCGATTTCGAGCGTGTTGGTATCGGCGACCGGCGCCGTCGTGGCGCTCTGGCCCGAGACGGAGGACGGCGAATCGGCGGCAAGAGCGCCATGCGGAAGAGCCGTAGCCGCCAGTGCCAGGCTGAACGCGGCTGCCTTGAGGGGCAAGTGATTGGAAGTGTTCATAATGATCCCTGAATCTCTGTTTTTGCCATGCCGTTGCCCCGTGAACTGCCCGTTTCCTGCGGGAAACGGCGTCCGATAGCTCCAGCGTTTGGACAACGACTGGCGCAGGGAATTTACTTCATAATGCATCACTATGGTTATTCACCCGGCAGGTATGGACGCACGAAGCGGGTCATCGCGCGCCGTGCGCAGGTCATCGCAAATCGGCGGATCGAACGGGGATCGCGACCTGAACACACGGCTCCGGCCTTCATGCGGCCGGGTCATCAGCCGGATCGGGGAATATGATCTGGATCAGTGACCGATGGTACAACCTGGGCAACATATCGTTGTCGACGTGTCACTGAGGAGATCGAACATGGCTCGCAATGAAGGAACCATCGACCGCACACTGCGCATTCTTGTGGGGATGGCGTTGCTCTATCTGGCCCTCAAGGGCCAGTACACGCCCTGGACCTGGATCGGCGTCGTTCCGCTGGTCACCGGATTGGTGGGGACCTGCCCGCTTTATTCGGTGCTTGGCGTCAACACCTGCAAGGCGGCCTGATGCCAGCCACGGCAAGGCCAGCCACGACAAGGGCTGGCTGAACGCAAAACGGCCCGGCGCGAGGTTCCGCTCGCGCCGGGCCGTCCTGTGTTACGAAACTTACTTCTTGGCCGCAGGCTTCTTGGCCGGAGCCTTCTTGGCGGGAGCCTCAGCGGTGTCGGCCTTTTCGGCCTTGGGCTTGGCTTCCTTCTTCGCCGCAGGCTTGTCTTCCTTGGGCTCGGCCGCCTTCTTGGCCGCGGGCTTCTTGGTCGGCTTGGCATCCTTGGCGGGCGCCGTTTCCTCGGCCTCGATCGCGGCCTGCAACTCGTCGCGGGTCACGGTCTTTTCGGTAACGTCGGCCTTGTCGAACAGGAAGTCGACGACCTTGTCCTCATAGAGCGGCGCGCGGATCTGGGCGGCGACCAGCGGGTCCTGCTGGACGAATTCGTAGAACCGCTGGCGGTCTTCAGGACGGTACTGCTGGGCGGCCTGAGCCATCAGCATCTGCATTTCCTGCTGGCTGACTTCCACGCCGTTGGCCTGGCCGATTTCCGAGAGCAACAGGCCAAGGCGGACGCGGCGCACGGCGATCGTGCGGTAATCGTCCTTTTCGTCCTCGATCTCGTTCAGCGCGGCCTGGGGATCGTCCTCCTGGCCGGCTTCCTGGGTGAGCTGTTGCCAGATCTGGCTGAACTCGGCCTCGACCATGCTCGGCGGCACGTCGAAGTCATGATCGGCGGCAAGCCTGTCGAGCAGCGCCCGCTTCATCTGGGTGCGGGTCAGACCGGCGGTTTCCTGCTCAAGCTGGCCGCGCAGCAGACCCTTGAGCTGTTCAAGGTCGGTCAGCCCGAGGTTCTTGGCGAAATCGTCGTCGATCGTGGTTTCGCCGGGAACCTTCACCGCCTTGACGACGATGTCGAACTGGGCGTCCTTGCCCTTGAGGTTTTCGGCCGGATAGTCGGCCGGGAAGGTCACGGTGATGGTCTTTTCATCGCCTTGCTTGGCGCCGACGAGCTGTTCCTCGAAGCCGGGGATGAAACGGCCTGCGCCGATTTCCAGCGCAGTGTCCTGCGCAGCGCCGCCTTCGAACTCAACCCCGTCGAGCTTGCCGGTGAAGTCGATGATCAACTGATCGCCGTTTTCGGCCTTCTTGCCCTTCTTCGCATCGGTGAAGTTCTTGGCTCCCGCCGCGAGCTTGGCGAGCTGTTCGTCAACCTCGGCATCGCTGACCGGCACCACCAGCTTGTCGAGCTTGAGACCGTCAAGGCTCGGCGCGGCGATCAGGGGCAGCACTTCCATGCTGACGGTCAGTTCGGCGTCCTTGCCTTCCTCGTAACCGGGGGCAAGGTCGATCTGCGGCTGCATTGCCGGGCGCAGCTTGTTATCCGCGACAACCTTGTCAATCGCCTCGCGAACCGAGGTGTTGAGCGCTTCCTGGTGCAGCGCCGGGCCGTGCATCTTCTTGACCAGATTCACGGGCACCTTGCCGGGGCGGAAGCCGGGCATGCGGACCTGCGGGGCGATCTTGCCCACCTCTCCATCGATCCGCGCGGCGATGTCCTTCGCCGTAATCGTCACCGTGTAGGCGCGCTTCAAACCTTCGTTGGTGGTCTCGACAATCTGCATGACAAAAGAAGCCTTCTCGAACTGCATCCGTTTAACGCCGATCTAGGGTCGGGAGAATTGGTGCGGGCGAAGGGACTCGAACCCCCACATCTTGCGATGGCAGGACCTAAACCTGCTGCGTCTACCAATTCCGCCACGCCCGCGATCGACGAAGCCTGAATCAAGCGGTGGCCCTTAGTGGTCCCGATGCGAAAGGGCAAGGCCGCAGAGTCTCGCGCCGGGTGGACGACGCACGCAGGCGCCAGCCAACCCGATCCGATCCGGCCCTTGGCCGCGCGGAGAGATTTCTAGGCGCCCAGCAGCCGCGCCAGCGCGACCAGCCAGCTTTCGTCGGCCTTGACCGCACCGGAGCGATCCGCCGTCACCGGGCAATCGAGGCAATAGGCCTGGGCGCCGCGGGTACCGATCAGCCGTTGCAGACTGGCAAACCCCTGGGCAACCTGCACTTTCTGCCGCTCGGCCATGATGCCGAACAGGTCGCTTCCCGGAGCGCCGTCGCCGTCGCTGCCGTTCTCCTCGTCGCCGCTCAGCCGCTCGATCAGCGTGGCATAGGGATTGGCGCTGCTGCCGTAGAACTGGGGATGCCAGTTGTCCCCCAGCTTGGCCGCCTGGGCGGCATAGGCCACCGCGTCGTCAAGCCCGCCGAACTGGTCGACCAGCCCGTTCTGCCGGGCCGTGCCACCATCCCACACCCGTCCCTGCGCGATCGCATCGATCTGTTCGGGCGTCTTGTTGCGCGACTTGGCGACGAGGCCGATGAACCGGGCATAGCCGTTCTCGATCCCCGCCTGCATCATCGCCTCGACCTCGGGCGTAAAGCCGCTCAGCACGTCGGGCTGGCCCGACAGCGGCGTGGTCCGCACGCCATCGCCCTTGACCCCGTATTGCGCCAGCGTCTTTTCGAAGCTGGGGATCAGCGCGAAAATGCCGATCGACCCGGTGATGGTGCCCGGTTCGGCAAAGATTCGTTGCGCCGGTGTGGAAACCCAATACCCCCCGCTCGCGGCAAGGTTTGCCATCGACACCACCACCGGACGCTGCTTGGCCTTGAACCGCTCGGCCGCGGTGCGGATGGCTTCGGAGGCCATGACCGAGCCGCCGGGCGAATCAACCCGCAACACCAGCGCTGCGGCATCGTCGGCGTTGGCCTTGTCGATCAACCGGGCGATCCGGTCGCCGCCAGCGATTCCCGGGCCTGCCTTGCCATCGACGATGTTGCCCGCGACGGTAACCACCGCCACGCTCTTGCCGGCGCTCGCTTCGGGATGGGCGGCCAGCATCGCCGCGACGTTGGTGTGGGCAAAGCTGCCGGGCCGGTTCGATGCGGTATCGGCGCCGGCCAGTTCCCTGACCCGATCGCCAAAGGCAACCTTGGTGCCGATCCTGTCGACGAGCCCCGCGGCGAGCGAAGCCTGCGCCGCATCACCATTGGCACTCTTGAGCCAGGCCACCGGATCGGCGATCACACGGGTAATGTCGGCCTTTGGCCGGGCCTTGGCGACATCGGCCTTCCAGTTGTCCCACAGCGACGCATAGAGCGCGCGCCGCGCCTCCTTGGATGGTTCCGACGCACTGTCGCGGATGTAGGGTTCAACAAAGTCCTTGTAGGTGCCGACCTTGTAAACGTGGGCGGTGACCTTGAGCCGTTCGAGCAGCGGCCCGAAGTAGAGCCGGTTGCCGCCCGGCCCCATGACGAAGGCGCCGCCCAGCGGATCGACCCATGCCTCGCTGGCATGGGCAGCGAGCAAGACCCCGTCGTCGACATAGCCCACGGCATAGGTAAGCACCGGCTTCTTCGCGGCGCGCACCGTGTCCATGGCCGCGCCGATCTCCTCCATGTGGACCAGGCCGCCGCCGGAAAACGACGATAGATCGAGTACCACCGCCTTTATCCGGTCATCCGTTGCGGCGGCGCGGATCGCGCGGGCCACGTCGCGGGCACGGTGCTGTCTCGCAGGCTCGGTCCGCGACGAGAGCAGCGCCAGCGGGTCGATCGGCTCCGGCTCCTCGACCACCGAACCGTCGAGCTTCACCAGCAGGGCCCCGTCGCGCACGACCCCGGCGCTGGGCCGCGTTGTCAGGACGGCGTATAGTCCAAGGAAGAACAGCAGCATGAACAGCAGGACAAGCCCATCCTTGATAGCGACGAGCAGGTGCCAGACCTTGCGGGCAAAAAGCATGCGGCTTCCTTGAATCGATTTCGCCGAGACATAGGCAGCGCCGCGCGGAAAGACCAGCCGTGCATCGACCAGCGCGCGATGGCGCCCGGCTGACGGCACAACCGCGCCATTTGCGCTTTCCTACAATGGCCCGCCGGTCCACAATCGTCCGGTCCTCGCGCGCCTGCGGAAAGGTGACGTGAAAAAACGCCAGTCTGTCACCTTAATATCTGTAATTGATTGAATTCACGATAAATATACCCGGACACCAGGACCGGATGTGTAACCTTCCGTCATCTGCACAGGCCCGCCCGGCGGAGGACTGGCGATCCCGGCATGTGGACGAGGTACGCAGCGGCCTTGCTCCCCGGCTCCGGCAAGTCTAAGGCGCTGTCTTCAATGACATCAGCCGCGCAACCGCCATCGGGCCGCTATCCAGTCGGCTCCGCCGCCTTCCCGCACCGTGACCTCACCGGTCTGGCCGGGCTGGCTCCATGGGAGATCCTATTCCTGCTCGACGAAGCCGAGCAATGGGTCGAACTCAATCGCACCGCCCAGAAGCGCGATGACCGCCTGGCCGGACTGACCATCATCAACGCCTTCTTCGAGAACTCCACCCGGACGCTGCTGAGCTTCGAAATCGCGGGCAAACGGCTGGGCGCCGATGTGGTCAACATGCTGGTCGCGCAGTCCAGCGTGAAGAAGGGCGAAACGCTGATCGACACTGCGATGACGCTCAACGCCATGCACGCCGACGCCATGGTGATCCGCCACCAGAGCAGCGGCGCGGTACGGCTGATCGCCGAAAAGGTCGATTGCCCGGTGCTCAACGCCGGGGACGGACAGCACGAGCATCCGACGCAAGGGCTGCTCGACGCGCTGACCATCCGCAAGGACATGCAAAGGAAGGGCCTGAGTGGGGATTTCGGCGGCCTGACCGTTACGATCTGCGGCGACATCCTGCACAGCCGCGTCGCCCGGTCCAACATCCACAGCCTGGCAACGCTGGGCGCCCAGGTGCGGGTCTGCGCTCCCCCGGCGTTGATGCCCGCCGACATCGAGGCGCTGAAGGTGACGCCGTTCTACGATTTCGACGCTGCGCTGAAGGGTGCCAACGTGGTGATGATGCTGCGGCTCCAGCAGGAACGGATGAGCGGACAGTTCATCTCTTCCCCCCGCGAGTACCGTCATCTCTATGGCCTGACCATGGAGCGACTGGCGCTTGCCGAACCCGATGCACTGGTCATGCACCCCGGTCCGATGAACCGGGGGATCGAGATCGACAGCAACGTCGCCGATCTGGCCGGACGTTCGGCGATCACCACCCAGGTCGAAATGGGTGTCGCGATCCGCATGGCCTGCCTTGACGTGTTGACCAGGAAAAGCCGCGGCGTGGAGGGATGGGCATGAGACCGCTTGCTCCCCTAGCCGTCGTCAACGGTCGGCTGGTGCTGCCAACGGACGAGCCGCAACCCGGCGGCCTTCGTTGCGAGGGCGACCGCATCGTCGCGGTCGGCCCCGGGGTCACCGCTCAGGAGGGTGACCGGGTGATCGACGCCGGGGGAGCGCTGATTGCGCCGGGCCTGGTCGACCTGGGCGTTTTCGCGATCGACAAGCCCGCCTTCCACTTTGGCGGAATCACCCGCGCCGCCCTGATGCCCGACCAAGGAACGGTGCTGGATAAGCCCGCCGCGGTTCGTTTCGCGGCGCAATCGGGCAAGCCGGACCTGTGGGTCCACCCGCTCGCCGCCGCGACCAAGGGGCTCGACGGAACCGACCTCGCCGAACTGGCGCTGATGCGCGATGCCGGAGCGCGTGCCGTGGCCACGGGTCGGCGCTGGATCGGTGACAGCGGGACGATGCACCGCCTTCTGTCCTACTGCGCTATGCTCGGGCTGGTAGTGGTGACCCATGCAGAGGATGCCGGGCTGGCGGGCGCGGCTGTCGCAACCGCGGGTGAAATGGCGACCCGGCTCGGCCTGTCATCCGCACCGGCAGAGGCGGAGGCACTGGCCGTCGCGCGCGACATCGCGCTGGCCGAACTGACCGGGGCACGGTTGCACTTTCGCCAGGTGACCACGGCCAATGCGCTTGATCTCGTTCGCGCCGCCAAGACGCGCGGCGTGGCCGTGACCGCCGGTGTGACACCCGCGCACTTTATGCTCTCCGACGTCGCGGTGGGCGATTACCGTACCTTCACCCGGCTTTCTCCGCCGCTGCGCAGCGAGGCGGATCGTCAGGCGGTGCGCGCGGCGATCGCTGACGGGACGATCGACGTGATAGCCTCGGGCCACGATCCGCGCGGGCCGGAAGACAAGCGCCTGCCCTTCGCCGATGCCGAACCCGGCATGGCCGGGGCCGAAACGCTGTTGCCGCTGACCCTGGCGCTGGTGCGCGATGGCATCATTCCTGTCAGCCGCGCATTCGAGTTGCTGACCGCTGCGCCAGCACGGCTCCTTGGCATCAACGCCGGGGTACTGGTCGTTGGCGCGGAGGCGGACGTAGCGCTGATCGATTCCGAAAGGCCGTGGGTGGTCGATTCTGACAAGATGGCGGCCAGCGCGGGCAACACCCCGTTCGACAAGCAGGGCGTTCAGGGCCGCGTCACCGCGCTGTTCAAGGGCGGGGTTGCGGTAGGGTAGATACAAGAACCCCCTCCCGTGGAGGCGGGAGGGGGTTCATGTGCGATCCGATTGTATTTTTCGGCTTGTTGTTATTCAGCGGCGGGCAAGAGCGGGGCCTGCCGCGCCGCGCGGCGCGACGGCGGCAGTCTTGACGGCGGGCTTGACCGAAACCTTCGCGGCGGGCTTCTTGGCCAGAGCCAGGGCCGGACCGTTGGCGGCCTTGCCGTTGGGCGCAAAATGGTTTGTGGCGTAGGCGAAGCAGACACCTCCACGGGTCTTGACCGTTGAGCACATGCCCGAGGCCGAACGGGCGTCAAACCCGGCGGCAGCGACGCGCCAGAACTGCTTTCCGTGAACGGTCGCCTGGGTGATCGTCATGCGGAACTTGCGCAATTCGGGGTTCTTCGCGGCGAAGATGCCCCAGGCGCGGCGGGCGCCTTGCGAACTGGAGAAACTGCCGAGCTGGACCGCGTGACTGCCGGTAGCGGCGACCGAAGCGGTACGCGGACGCAGGCCCGGACGGTGCGTAAGTTTGATCGAGGTGGCAACGCGGGTCGGCTTGGCTGGAACCGGAGTGGCCACGGCGGGCGACTTGGCAGCGGGCGCGGCGGCAAAGGCCGAGGCGAACGCCTGGTGCGGAGCGGGTGCTGGCTCCACCGTCGGAGCGGCGGGCGCGGCAACCGGTGCATATTGCGCCAGTTGGGCGGGCGTTTCGGTCCGAGCCGCCAGGGCTGGCGCTGCAACAGGAGCGGGAGCTGGAGCAGGCACCGCAGTGGAAGCAGCTCCGGCGGCAGGCAGTTCGCCATTGGCGGCTACTGTCTTGATTGCTCCGGTTTCGGCGGCAAGCTGCTCCTGGGCCGGGGAATCACCAAGCGCGAGGGCGCGGGGCTGGCCCGGATCATCGCGCAACGGGGCACGGATCAGGCCGGCGATGCGAGCCTTGGCGTCTTCGGGCCGGGCGGTGCTGGCCCAGTCGCTCAACCGTGCGTCAAGCTGGTCGGCGGGAACGTCCTGCGCGGCCATGACCCGCGCCTCTCTCCAGCGCCCATCAAGGGCGTAGGCATAGGCGAGGTTCTGGCGCAGTTTGGCAGAGCTGTCCCCGGCGCGAAGCTGGTCGGCAAGGATCGCGACGCCGCGGCTCGTTTCGCCAGCCAGCGCCATGGCAAGGCCAAGGTCGGACCCTGGGATGGCGTCGCGCCAGTCCTCCAGGATCGCCACCGCCTCGCGGTTGCGTCCAGCGGCGATGTCGGCAAGAGCCAGGCCCAGTGCGCTGCGGGCGCTGTTGTCGCCGAGCTTCATCGCGTCGTTGAAAGTCGTCGAGGCGGCATTGAAGCGACCGGCCTTGAAATAGGCCTGCCCCAGCACTGCGCGATACGAAGGCTCGCGCGGATTGGCGGCAACCGCCGCTTCGGCCAGTTCAATCGCCCGGTCGAACTTGCCCTTGGACAACGCCTTCTGCGCTTCCGCCATGGTTTGGTCGGGCGTCGACTTGGCGACCGCGGAAACGCTCATCGTTCCGCTGGCCAGAACGGCGGCAGCGGCGACTCCGGCGATGCCGAGCGGCAGTCCGAGAACCTTGATCTTGCGGCTGAAGCGGTTGGCAGTCATGGGAAGCATCCCCTCTCGATTAACGGGCTTTGCGCGGCGTCTTGCCGACCTGTTCGGCCAGCGCGACGACGTCGGGCAGTTCGGAAAGCAGGCGATCGATCGCGTCGGTCACCAGTTGCTGGGCGCTACGGCCCTTGACCGTGCAGGCCAGGCGCAGCTTGAGATGGCGTTCGGCATCGACCCGCAGCGTGAAGGCTGCGCGCCGACCGTCGGCCAGAGCGGAGCGCCGCTCGTCCGCAACCCTGCGCGCGATGGAACGCTGTTGACGCACCACCGCCGGCTCGTGTCCGTTCAATGCACCGGAATCGGGGTTGAGACTGATGACCTCGGCGCTGTCGCCATGTTCGTCCTCGTCATGGCCCATGTCGTTCCAGCCAAGGTCCTCGATCTGGCGGGCCAGCGCATCATGCTGCAAAGGGCCGAGTTGCGGCCGCATCGCGGGCCGCGCCCCGCCCTTGCGGGCAAGCAGGTTCGGGCTCAGCGAAGCAAAGGGTTTCGATTCGGCCATGGCCCCCACGACTCCGCTTAGGAACCGGCGACCCGGCGACCGAAGCCACCAGCCGGACGATGCACACCCTGGATCGAGGAAACGCTCGTCGGCGCGGCGAATACTGTGCGGCGGAAATTCTTTTCCAGCCGATCCGAGATATAGGTCCACAGCGCAGTGACTTCCTGCGCCGAACGGCCATTGGGATCGACTTCCATCACCGTCCGCCCATCGATCATCGAAGCGGCAAAATCGGTACGGTGATGCAGCGTGATCGGAGCGACCGTGCCGTGCTGCGAAAGTGCCACGGCGGCCTCAGAAGTGATCTTGGCCTTCGGCGTCGCCGCGTTGACCACGAAGATAAGCGGCTTGGCGGCGCGTTCGCACAGATCGACGGTTGCGCCGACGGCGCGCAGGTCGTGCGGGCTGGGACGGGTCGGAACGACGATCAGCTCCGCCACCGAAATGACGCTCTGGATCGCCATGGTGATCGCGGGCGGGGTGTCGATCACCGCCAACTTGAAGCCCTGCTGACGCAGAACCGCCAGATCGGCGGCAAGCCGCGCAACGGTAGTCTGCGCGAAAGCGGGGAATTCATCCTCGCGTTCGTTCCACCAGTCAGCCAGCGAACCTTGCGGGTCGATGTCGATGAGGACGACCGGACCCGCGCCAGCTCGCTGTGCTTGCACGGCGAGGTGCCCTGACAAGGTTGTCTTGCCGGATCCCCCCTTCTGCGATGCCAATGCCAGTACGCGCAAAGCAAATCCCCCTCGAAAAATGCAGTAAACCCAATTGGAGTTGCACCGGGGGATCGCAGAACGTTCCTAATTTTGGGTTAACGGCCGATCGGACAGATTGACGTAAATCCCCTCCCGGCACGCAGATTTTCTTTGCTAACGCCATCTTCACCATGCAAGTTTACCTGCATTGTCCGCTGGACGGAGCCACGGTTCCGGCCCCGGGCAGGAGGGGGTCGTTAACAGCCAGCGCCGATGCAGGATTTTTTGCCGATGGGTCGCTTTTTGCAAATTTCGTCTGCCAGTCTGGTTGCGGCACTGATTCTCGCCGCACCGGCGCGGGCGGATACCAAGGCCGGTGTCGACGCGTGGACCAGGGGGGACTTTCCTGCCGCCGTCCGCGCCTGGCAGGCCGAAGCGGGCAAGGGCGATGCTGACGCCCTCTATAACCTTGGC
>JAGWUU010000122.1 GCA_028868335.1 Sphingomonadales bacterium
ACGAACGGCAGCGCCAGAAACAGCCCGACGCTCAGCAGCAGGACGATCGCGGAAAGCAGCCGCATCTGCTGCGCGCTCTGATCGGGCATTGCCGGGCCGGGCCTGTTCTCGCTCTCATCCATGGCGGCGCTATCCCTCCGGCCGGTCACAACGGCTTGGCGTAGATCGTATATTCCTTGTTGACGTGGCTTTCGATGGCTTCGGCGATGGCGTTCATCCCCTGGTTGTCATCAAGGATCCAGCCGATTTCCCCGCGCGACGCGCCATAGCGGGTGATCGCGCTGCGGCGGATGTACTCGATCATCATAAAGGCGAGCTGGCTGGCGAGGCGGCTTGACTGGTACTGCTTGACCACGCCCATCAACGGCACCCGCATGGTCCGCACCCTGGGCTTGCGGAGCCAGCTCAGCAGCTTGATCCAGTTGAACGGCAACAGCTTTCCGCCCATCGGCTTCAGTACCTCGTTGAGGTCGGGCAAGGTCATCATGAAGGCGACCGGCTGGCCTTCATACTCGGCGACCATGATCAGGTCTTCGCGGACGATCGGCTTGAACTTCTTGCCGGCATAGGCGATCTCGCGATCGGTGAACGGCACGAAGCCCCAGTTGTCCGACCAGGCATCGTTGAGGATGTGGAGGATCAGCGCGGCTTCCTCGTCGAACTTGCTCTTGTCGACCTCGCGGATGCGGATCTTGGCGTTCTTCTCGCCAGACTGGACGATGCGCTGGATCAGCGGCGGGAATTCCTGGGTGATGTCGAGATCATAGGTCTTGAGCACCTTGACCGGCTGATAGTCCAGCGCCTCGATATAGTGCTGGTAGCGCTCCGGCTGGTGGCCCATCATCACCGTGGGCGAATGGTCGAAACCCTTGGTAAGCTGGCCTGGTTCCTCCCACACCGACATCGACAGCGGGGCCAGCACGCGGGTCATCCCCTTGGCGCGCAGCCAGTCCTCGGCCCTGGCGATCAGCGCGCGGGCGATGCCTTCATCCTCGGCCTCGAGCAGGCCCCAGTTGCCGGTTCCCGGTCCCATGCCCTGTTCGGGCGGCTGTCCCACGGCGAGATGGTCGATATGGGCGGAAATGCGCCCGACCACCTTGCCGTTGCGCCGGGCCAGCATCAGTTCGACATCGGCGTGATCGAAAAACGGGTTCTTGCCCG
The DNA here is from genome assembly GCA_028868335.1 of Sphingomonadales bacterium. Lineage (GTDB taxonomy): Bacteria > Pseudomonadota > Alphaproteobacteria > Sphingomonadales > Sphingomonadaceae > Novosphingobium. The sequence continues at coordinate 1,162 of JAGWUU010000122.1, forward strand.
GCGTGATCAGTTCCAGCGCCTCCATCCGCAGCGGCGGAACCCAGGCGGGATCGTCGGCGTTGAGCCGATAGGCGAGGTCGACGAAAGCCGCGCGATCGGCCTTGGTCGCAACAGGAGTGATAAAAAGGTCTTGTTCTGCCACGATCATGCCTTTGTTGGTGTGCAAGGGCGGATTGCGTTTGGGTCGTCCGGCTTGTCAAGCTCGCCTTGGCTTCCCAATTCGGCAAAATTGTGAACAGGCTGCGTCACGGCGGCCCGGGTCAGTGCGGAACTTCGAAAATGAGCATGCATCAGACTATCGCGAAACAGCGCGGCGAAGCCACGGCGCGGATCGCGGCGATCCCCGACGACATGGCAATGCTGCGCGCCGCGGTCGAACTGACCCGCGACATCTCGACCGCGCGTGAGGCGATCTACTGGCCCGACATGCTGGTTTCGGCGGCGGTGGGCTACGCCGGGCTTGCCGGGGCGATCCTGCTCGCCAACCCCTGGGCCGCGCTGGCCTGCGCCGTGGTCGCAGTCTTTGCGCTGTATCGGGCGCTGCTGTTCATTCACGAACTGACCCATATCCATCGCACCGCGCTGCCCGGTTTCCGCTTTGCGTGGAATGTGCTGGTCGGCATTCCCATGCTGACGCCCTCGTTCATGTACGAAGGGGTCCACACCCTTCATCACGCCCGCACCCGCTATGGCACGGCCGAGGATCCCGAATACCTGCCGCTGGCGCTGATGAAGCCGTGGAGCCTCCCGGTATTTGCCCTGATCGCGCTGTTCCTGCCGGTTGGCCTGCTGATCCGCTCGGCGATTCTGGTGCCATTGGGCGTGGTGATCCCGCCGCTGCGCAAGCTGGTGTGGGAGCGCGCCTCGGCGCTGTCGATCAACCCGGCCTTCCGCCGCCGCCCGCCCGAGGGTGATTTCGCGCGGATGGTGTTCTGGCAGGAACTGGGCGCTTCGCTGTGGGCGATCGCGCTGCTCGCCAGCACGCAATGGCTCGGGTGGCGCCCGCTGCTGATCGCGCTGGCGGTGATTTCGGCGACGGCGGTTTTCAACCAGATACGCACCCTCGTCGCCCACCTGTGGGAGAATGAGGGCGAGGCGATGACCGTTACCGCGCAGTACCTCGATTCGGTCAACGTCCCCCCGCCGGGGATCTGGGCAGAGATGTGGGCTCCGGTCGGCCTGCGCTATCACGCGCTGCACCACCTGCTGCCCTCGCTGCCCTATCACTCGCTACCCGAGGCCCACCGCCGCCTCAGCGCCCAGCTCGGTGCGGATTCGACATACGACAAGGCGAGCTACCCCGGCCTGCTCCCGCTGCTCGAGCGGCTGGCGAAAAGCACGATGATGGCGCGCTGAGGCGCGTTACTCCTCGGTGCGGATCAGCACGGTTTCGCCAACCAGGAAGAACAGCAGGAACGGCGCCCACGCGGCGATCAGTGGGGGGTAGCCGCCAAAGTTGCCCATCGCCAGCGAGGCGTTGTCGACCACGAAGTAGGCAAAGCCCAGGCCCATCCCGATTACCGCGCGGACCAGGAGCTGGCCCGATCGCGCGAGGCCGAAGGCCGCGACCGAGCCGAGCAGCGGCATCAGCAGTGCCGAGAGCGGTCCGGAGATCTTGTGCCACCACTTGCCGTCAAGCTCATCGGTGCGGCGCCCGGCGGTGTGCAGCGCCTCGATGGTATGTCCCAGTTGAACGATGTTCTGGCCATCGGGGTCGATCTTGCTGATCGCCACCTGCGCCGGAGTCAGGTCCCTTGCGACCACCGTATCGCCCAGCTTGGTCGTCGCGGTGGCGACCACGGCGAATCCGGTCGGCGCCTGCAACCGCCAGCCGGGGTTGGCATAGGCGGCGTGGGGGCTGCGCATCTGGTCGAGCACCATGCCGCCCGAATCGCGGCGGTAGAAGGTGACGTCGTCCATCACGATTGCAGCGCCGCTGCCGGACACGGTCTTTGCTGCAAGGATGTTGTCGCCGTCGCGCAGATAGACGTTGGTGCGGGTGCCAGTCTCCCTGGGGATCGGGTGATAGTGCAGTTCATTCCACGTCTTGAGCGTGCCGGTGGCCCGGGCCACCACCGTCTCGTTGAAGGTGAAACTGACCAGGCTCACCACTGCCGCGGTAAGCAGCATCGGCGCCAGCACCTGATGCGCGGAAAGCCCGGCGGCGCGCATCGCGATCACCTCGCTGTTCTGGTTGAGCGGCCAGAAGGTGAACAGGGTTGCCAGCAATACCGAATAGGGCAGGAACCGCGCGATCAACTGGGGTACGTTCAGCTCAATATAGCGCCAGATCTCCGCCTCGCCGTTGCCCGGCACGGCAAGGATGTCGCCGCTTTCCGAGAGCAGTTGCATGGTCTGCAACACCAGGACCAGCAGGACCAGCACGCCCAGGATGCGGCCGATGAACAGCCGCGCCAGGTAAAAGGTGATCGTGCGGGAGGGGAACAGCGCCGCGAACATCAGGATGCCGCCTCCACCGTGCCGCTGGTCCGTCGCCGGATCAGCTTGCCGATCCGCTTGCCAAGGTTGCCGACGACCCGTTCAAGCGCGCCGATTGCCTGACCGCCGGGAACGTAGGCGACGCGGTAGTACATCCACAGGATCAGCGCGGCAAAGATCACGAAGGGCCCCCACAGGATCACCACCGGCGAGAGTCGGCCCAGCGCGGCCACGGCCTGACCATATTCATTGACCTTGTGGTAGGCGACCACCATCACGATCGAAACGAAAATGCCCAGCGAGGAACTTGAGCGTTTGGGCGGAATCGCCAGCGCCACGGCGAGCAACGGCAACAGCAGCATCATCACCACCTCGACCATGCGGTACGACAGGCTGGCGCGCGTCTCGTTTCGTGCCTGCTGGCTCGCCTTGTCGTTCCAGCCGATCTTGAGCAGTTCGGGCAGGATATATTCGCGCTCCTTGCCACCGCGCTGGCGGAACTTCTCGATCGTCGGCAGGTCGATCGGCAGGTCGTGGCGCGAGAAGGAGAGGACGCGGGGGCTCTGCTTGGGATCGTCCTGGATGATCTGGCCGTCGGTCAGGCGCAGGATGATCGTGTCGGGGCTGTCCTTGAGCGCAAGGAAGCGCCCCTCGCGGGCGGAGATGGTCAGCACCTCGCCGCGCGGGCTGTTGACCCGGGCGAAGATGCCGATCAGTTGCCGCCCCTCGTCGCGGCTCTGCTCGATCCGCAGCGCCATCTTGTCCTGCAGGGTGGTGAACTCGCCCACCTTGATCGAGGCGCCGAGCGCGCCCGAGCGCAGTTCGAATTCAAGCTGTTCGTACCAATAGCGCGACAGTGGCTGGAGATAGCCGACGATCACCAGGTTCACCCCGGCGAGCAGCAGGGCGATGACGTAGGGAAAGCGCAGCAGCCGGGTATAGCTCAGCCCCACGGCGCGCAGCACGTCCAGCTCGCTGGTGGTGGCCAGCTTGCGGAACGCGAACAGGATGCCCAGCATCAGCCCCAGCGGGATCGCCAGACTGGCATATTCGGGCAGCAGGTTCGCCAGCATTCGGAACACCACGCCGATCGGCCCGCCCTCCGCCGCGACGAAATCGAACAGCTTGAGCATCTTGTCGAGAATCAGCAGCGAGGCCGCGCCAAGGAACACCGCGCCCATCGGCACCAGGGTCAGGCGCAGGATATAGCGGTCGATGGCGGGAAGAAATTTCACTGGGTCGAGGACTTGTCAGGTTCCTGTATGGGAAGGCCTCCATAACCGCCCTGTTGCAAGCGCGAAAGCGTGAAGTGGCCGCTGGTGCACAGGTTCCGACCACGTTAGGCTGGCGTGAAGCGATGGAAAGGAAGTCGATGGCGACGATCACGGAAAAACCGGCTGAATCCCATGCGGTTGAGCGGATCGGCTGGTTGCGCGCCGCGGTGCTGGGGGCGAATGACGGTATCGTCTCGACCGCCAGCCTGGTGGTCGGCGTCGCCGCGGCGGCGACCGGCAAGCACGAAGTCATGGTCGCAGGGGTGGCCGGGCTGGTCGCCGGGGCGATGTCGATGGCGGCGGGCGAATATGTGTCGGTTTCAAGCCAGGCCGATACCGAGGCCGCCGACCTCGCCAAGGAGCGGCGCGAACTGGCCGAATTGCCTGAATTCGAGCTTCAGGAACTGACGAGCATCTATCGCGACCGTGGCCTGTCCGACGATCTGGCGCACCAGGTGGCCGTGGCGCTGACCGCGCACGACGCACTCGGAGCACATGCCCGCGATGAACTCGGGCTCGCCGAAATGCACCGCGCCCGGCCGATCCAGGCGGCCTTTACCTCGGCGATGACGTTCTCGGTCGGGGCGGCCATGCCGCTGATCGCGGCGCTGCTTCTGCCGCTGCCGCAAATCCCGCTCGGCGTATCGCTGGCGGCGCTGTGCTTTCTGATGCTGCTTGGCGCGGTCGGTTCGGCGGCGGGCGGCGCGCCGGTCGCCAAGGGCGTGCTGCGCGTGGCCTTCTGGGGCGTGCTGGCAATGATCGCGACCTATCTGATCGGCCGCATGTTCGGGACGAGTGTGGGGTAGCGCCTGCGTGCCCCGGTCAGGTCACGCCTTCTCCAGCGTGCATTGCAACGGGTGCTGGTTCTGCCGGGCGAAGTCCATCACCTGGTTCACCTTCATCTCCGCGATCTCGTAGGGAAAGATCCCGCAGACGCCGACGCCTTTCTGGTGGACGTGCAGCATCACCCGGGTCGCTTGTTCAAGGTCCATGGCGAAGAAGCGCTTCAGGCACATCACCACGAATTCCATCGGGGTGTAGTCGTCGTTCAGCATCAGCACTTTGAACTGGCTGGGCTTCTTGGGCTTGGCCCGGGTCTTGGTGGCGAGGCCGACCTGGCCCTGCCCGCCGCCTTCGCTGCCGCGATCAGCATCGTCAGCGGCACGAATCGCCGCGATGGGAATGTCAGGCAGGGAACGCATCATCGCAAAATATCGCATCGAAGGAGTGGCTGGACAAGTGCTTGCCGAAAAAGCCTTGCCAAAAACCGAACAGGCCGGACAGCCAAAGGCTGCCCGGCCCGCTTGATCAGGCTCGCGGTCCGGCGGGGAGAGGGGGGAACGCCGGGCCGCGAGGAACGGCCGCTCAGGCGGCCTTCTTGACCTTTTCGACAGCAACGCTGACGCGGGTGGAAATCGGCGCGAAGGTTTCGTTGGCCAGCTTCAGCACGGCTTCCGAATGCTTCGAACCCGAAGCCACGGCGGCGTCGAAGTTGCGGCGCAGGATTTCACCCTGCAGCTTGAAGAAGTCGGCGGGCGACTTCACGGCAGCCAGGTCCTTGAGATCGGCCTGGGCGGTTTCGAGCGCGCTCTTGCCTTCGGCAACGTAGTCCTTGCCGAGTTCCTGGAGGCCGGCGGCGAGGATCTTGCCCGATTCGACCAGGGCTTCAACGTTGCCCTTGGTGAATTCGTTGGCTTCGCTGACCAGTACCTGGCCCTTTTCGAAAGCGACCTTGGCGCGGTCCTGCGCTTCGGTGACGGCTTCCTTGACCTTGGCGGTGAAGTCTTCGGTGGTGGTCTTGCTGGTGGTCATGATGGTTTCCTTGATCTGAGCGATGGTCATTTTGGTGGCAGGCTTGGCGGCGGCCTTGGGGGCCGCGGCCTTCACGGTCTTGGTAACGGGCGCCTTGCTGGTGGCAGCCTTCTTGACCGCCCGCTTGGGCTTGGCGGTCTTGGCGGCCTTCGCCGCAACCTTGGGAGCGGGAGCAGCCTTGACCACCGGAACAACCGGAGTGGCGACAACTTCCACCTTGGGAGCTTCGCTGACGGTCGGGGCGACCGGAGCGGGCTTGGCTTCGGCCTTGGGAGCCTCAACTTTTTCGGCAGCGGCGGCATAGGCCTTTTCCGCAGCGGCTTCCGCCTTCGCGACGTCGATCTTTGCTTCGCTTGCCATCTGTCACGTCCTTGCCTTGACCGTGCCACATATGCCGCACGGTTATGTTGCAGTGCACAAAATAGATATTGCGCATGCGAAGTCAAGGCATTTTTGTGCAGTGCAGCAAAAATGTAACAAACCGCAGGGATCAGCGGCTTACCGCGCCTTTACGTAGCTTCCTGGGGCGTCTTCCAGTACCGCGTCGCCCTTGGCTCCGGGGTGCCGCTTGCCCGTTGCCGGGACTTCGGCCTGATCCTGGCGGCGCAGCCAGGCGATCCAGTGAGGCCACCAGCTTCCCGGCGTTTCCGTGGCGCCTTCGACGAATTCGGCGAAGGTGTCGGCCGGTCCCTCGTTGGTCCAGTACTGGTACTTGTTGGCGGCGGGAGGATTGACCACGCCCGCAATGTGCCCCGATCCGGCCAGCAGGAAGGTCCACGGCCCGCGCAAGTGCCGGGTCATCCGCCACACGCTCTCGGCCGGGGCGATATGATCCTCGCGCCCGGCCTGGATATAGGCGGGGGTCTGGATCCGGGTGAGGTCGATCGGCGTGCCCCTCGCCGACATCGCATCGGGCACCACCAGCTTGTTGTCGCGATACAGGTCCTTGAGGTAGGCCATGTGCCACTTGGCCGGCAGGTTGGTCACGTCGCCGTTCCAGTGGAGCAGGTCGAAGGCCGGATAGTCCTCGCCCAGCAGGTAGTTCTTGACCACGTAATTCCAGATCAGGTCATTGCCGCGCAGCAGGTTGAACGTGGCCGACATGTAGCGCCCGTCCAGAAAGCCGGTCTGCGCGGAGAGCTTTTCCAGCGCTTCGAGCTGCTGATCGTCTATGAACACCTTCAACTCACCTGCGCGGTCGAAATCGACCTGCGCGGTGAAGAATGTCGCGCTCTTGACCTTGTCCGCCTCGCCGCGTCGCGCCAGCACCGCCAGGGCCGCGGCAAGCGTCGTCCCGGCGACGCAATAGCCGATGGTGTGGACCGCCTTCACCCCCAGCCGCTCGCGCACCGTGTCGATCGCGTCGACCTCTGCGGCGATGTAATCGTCCCATACGACATCAGCCATGGTCTCGTCGGCCGACTTCCACGAAACCACAAACACCGTCACGCCCTGGTCGACCGCCCACTTGATGAAGCTTTTCTGCGCCGACAGGTCGAGGATGTAGAAACGGTTGATCCACGGCGGGAAGATCACCAGCGGCGTTTCGAGCACGGATTCGGTCGAGGGGCTGTACTGGATCAACTGGTAGAGCGGGGTCTGGTGGACCACCTTGCCCGGAGTGGTGGCGATGTTCTCGCCGACCCGGAACGCGTCCGGATCGACGTGGGTAAGCTGGCCGCGCTTCAGGTCGGCGAGCAGGTGTTCCATCCCCTTGACGAGGTTCTCGCCCCGCGTCGCCAGGGTCTTTTCGACCACCAGTGGATTGGTCAGCGGGAAATGGGCAGGGCTCAGCGCCTCGACCAGCGTGCGGGCGGCGAAGAGGAGCTGTTCCTTGCGCGCCGGATCGTCGGCTTCGATCGCCTCGGCCATGGCGATGATCTGTTCGGCCAGCATCAGGTACGTCTGATGAACCAGGGCGTAGAATGGTTGATCGCGCCACTTGGGATCGGCGAAACGGCGATCCTTGCGCGGCAGGGCGGGCCCGTCGGCTCCGGCCTCGCCAGCCTTGGGGCCGATTCCGTACTGACCCAGCACGCCTTCCCACAAGGCGATGCTGTCTTCCCACATCCGCTTTTGCGTTTCGGGATTGGTCAGCGGCAAGGCCTTGAGCCAGCCCTGCATGATCCCCAGCCAATTGCCCGGATCGCTGAGGATCGCGGGCAGCTTTTCCGCCGCGCTTGCGGCCTGGTCCCGCTGGAACCCGAACCACAGCGCCTGCAACCGTTGCGCCACGCTGGCCCACTGCGCCACGTCGCCGACCGCGCCGTCCTCGCCCGCCGCCGCGGCCTCGGGCAGAAACTGCGCGAACAACTGCTGCGGCGTTTGCAGCATCTTGGCAAAAGCCTCGGCTGGATGGTTCGCGGTGTTGTCTTGATCGGGCATGGAGTATTCCTGGCTGAACGGTGCGACGGATTCGTGAC
>JAGWUU010000390.1 GCA_028868335.1 Sphingomonadales bacterium
AATCCTGCCGCAACCCGATTTGGGGAGCGGTGAGGAAAGGATATACAAAAACGGCGCCAAGGGCGCCGTTTTTGCTATTTTTTTGTGACGGCAGCGCCGAGCATTATTCGACGCCGCCGTTTCAGGCGATTACTTCTTCTTTTCGTCCTTGGCCGGAGCGGGCGCGGGGGCCGCTGCCGGAGCAGGCGCGGGCGCTGCCGCAGCTGCGGGCGCCGGAGCCGCGGGCGCGCCACCCACGGTGGAGAGCGGCGCAAGCTTGCCGTCCTTCACTTCGTAGATGGTGATCAGACCATGCTTGGTGTCGCCCTTGTCGTCGAACTCCACCTTGGCGGTCACGCCGTCAAAGGAGAGCGAGGCGAGTGCCGGCAGGTACTTCGCCGGGTCGGTCGACTTGGCGGCCTTCATCGCTTCGATCAGCGACATCGCGGCATCGTAGGAATACGGCGCGTACACCTGGATCTGGCCATACTTCTTGGTGAAGCGGTCGACGAAGTCCTTGGCGTTGGGCATCTTGTCCACCGGCAGGCCAGCCTGCGAGCAGTAGTGCGCTTCGTTCGCGCCCGCCGAAAGCTTGGTCCACTCGGCCGTGCAGGCGCCGTCGCCGGAGATGAACTTGGCCTTGATGCCCAGTTCCTTCATCTGCTTGACCATCGGCCCGGCTTGGGCGTCCATGCCACCGTACATGATGACGTCGGGACCCTTGCCCTTGATCTTGGTGAGAATGGCCTTGAAGTCGGTCGCCTTGTCGGTGGTGTACTCACGCGCCACGACCTTGGCGCCCAGGGCCTCGGCGGCCTTCTGGGTTTCGTTGGCCAGACCTTCGCCATAAGCGGTCTTGTCGTCGATGATGGCGATCTTCTTGGCCTTCAATTCCTTCACCGCGAACTCGCCCAGCGCGCTACCCTGCTGAACGTCGTTGGCGATCACGCGGAAGGCGGTCTTGAAGCCCTGCTGCGTGTACTTGGGGTTGGTCGCCGAAGGCGAAATCTGCGGGATGCCGGCGTCGGAATAGATCTTCGAAGCAGGAATCGTCGTGCCCGAGTTCAGGTGTCCGACCACCCCCACCACCTTGGCGTCCACCAGCTTCTGGGCCACCACGGTGCCGGTCTTGGGATCGGCCTGATCGTCTTCGGCGACGAGTTCGAACTTGATCTTCTTGCCGTCGATTTCGATGCCCTTGGCGTTGGCATCGTCAATGGCCATGCGAGCGCCGTTTTCGTTGTCCTTGCCCAGGTGGGCGATCGGGCCGGTGAGCGGACCGACGTGACCAACCTTCACAACGACTTCGGGCTTGGCGGCAGGCGCTTCGGCTTTGGGCGCCGGCGCGGGCGCGGCTTCTTCTTTCTTGCCGCAGCCATACAGGCCTAGGACGGCGGCAGCTACCAGGGTAAGACCCAGCGTGCGAACATGCTTCATTCGTGGTTCTCCTCTCCGAGTTTATAGGACCGGCACCGCCACCCAGCACTCGCGCGAGATCGCCGCGGCGACACCAGGGGAAACGACCGTCCGCCCTCGCATTGATGATATACGGGCGGCCCGGCTTTCCCTACGCAATACAAGGCGGGGATTATCGGCTTCACCCCTACCTTTGTCAAACCGCGCCCGGCGCCCGGCTTGACGCATTTCATCGCGCCGCGGCGACACTCGGCACCCGATTGCCGCATTCTGTCGCAAGCCGCTTGAGGCGTTGCGGGAACCCTCCCTAAAGTGCGCACATCCAAGCCCCCGCCTCTTGGCATCCAAGG
>JAGWUU010000391.1 GCA_028868335.1 Sphingomonadales bacterium
CCCTTCATTCGCATCAGGCCCGTCACGGCGTAATCCCACTCGACCCGCGTGCCATCCTTGCCCGATGGCTTCAGCGTGATGGTCCAGACGCCATCGACCGGCTCGCCTTGCAGCGGCCCCAGTCCGCCCTTCATCCGCAGCATCCCGCGTTGCGGGTCCGCAAAGACCACGCGCATGTGCTCCACGCTGCCCATGCGCTGGTCGGCGGGGGCATCGGCGGGCTTGGGCAACTTTTCGCAGAAGCAGCCGGTAGCCTGCGCGTCGATGTAGAGGTTCGCGGCATCGCCCGACCAGGTATGTTCGGATGACCACCATTTCGCCGGCGCAACGAGCGCCTTCCACACCTCGGACTTCGACGCCGGAACCTCGACCGATTGGGTAACGACAAAGCCGCTGTCCGACGTGCTGGCTACCTCTGCCCGCGCCGGGACAGACAGGGCAGTGCCCGCCAGAATGCAAGCCGCCAGAACTTTCCGCATCGCGCCCTCCCCTTGCGTCTTGCGCCGGGGAGCGCAGGACCGATCAGCCAGCAATAATCCGTTCGATCGCCGCTGTCACATCGTCGATGTCAGCCATGCCGTTAACGCGCGACACGATCCCGCGCGCTTCGTAGATCGGCAGGATCGGCGCGGTCTTGGCGCGATACTCCGCCATGCGGGTGCGCACGGTTTCCTCGTTGTCATCGGGGCGACGCTTGAATTCAGTCGATCCGCACTTGTCGCAGACGCCGGGGACGCGGGGCTGTTCGAACTTGTCGTGATAGCCCTTGCCGCAATTGGCACAGGTGTAGCGCCCGCAGATCCGCTCAACCAGCGCATCCTCGTCAACGTCGAGTTCGATCACATGATCCAACTTGCGCCCACGCGTGGCGAGGATTCCGTCAAGCGATTCGGCCTGCGCGGCGGTGCGCGGATAGCCGTCGAAAATCGCGCCCGCGTCGGGGCCCATGCTGTCGAGTTCCTCGCCGATCAGTGCCGAGACGATCTCGTCGGAAACCAGCTCGCCGCGCTCCATCACGGCCTTGGCCTGAAGCCCGACCGGCGTTCCCGCCTTGACCGCTGCGCGCAGCATGTCGCCGGTCGAAAGCTGGCGCATGCCCTGCGCTTCGACCAGACGCTGGGCCTGGGTGCCCTTCCCCGCCCCCGGCGGCCCCAACAGAATGATGTTCACGTCGCGCTCCCCCTGGAAAGCGTGGCGGACTGCGCTGACCTCAGCGCAGCCGGCCCTTGAGTTTGGCCTTCTTGATCAAGTCGCCATACTGGTGAGCCAGCAGGTGCGACTGGATCTGAGTGATCGTATCGACGGTGACGTTGACCACGATCAGCAAGCTGGTGCCGCCAAGCAGCGGCAACCGCATGCCGGTCTGCTCGATAACCCATTCGGGCACAACACAGACGATGGTCAAATAGATCGCCCCGATCACGGTTATGCGCGTCAGCACATAGTCGAGATAGGTCGCGGTGTTCTTGCCCGGACGGATGCCGGGGATGAACCCGCCGTTGCGCTTCAGGTTTTCCGCAGTCTCCTCGGGATTGAATACGACAGCGGTATAAAAGAAGCTGAAGAAGATGATGCCCAGGGCATAGAGCGCCATGTAGGCCGGCTTGCCATGCCCGAGGTACTGGTTGAGCGCGATGATGAACGAGCCCATCTTGGTGTCCGGGGAAACCGAGTTGCCCGCGAACTGGGTGATCGTCAGCGGCAGCAGCAGCAGCGAGCTGGCGAAGATCGGCGGAATCACGCC
>JAGWUU010000003.1 GCA_028868335.1 Sphingomonadales bacterium
GCCGCTGAGGTAGAGCGAGCCGCCGATCGTCGCCGGCAAGGTGACTCCGGCGAGATCGCAGCCGCTGAGGTAGAGCGAGCCGCCGATCGTCGTCGGCAAGGTGACTCCGGCGAGATCGCAGCCGCTGAGGTAGAGCGAGCCGCTGACATGATATTCGCCTTGGATCGTTTTCGCCCTGATCAAGCGATAGGCGCGGTTAGCGGTATATGTCGGAATCTTGGTTATTGTGTTTGTCACTACCTGACTCCATCAAAATGCGGGCGGCTTCCGGGTCGCAAGGGGGTTGAAGCCGCCCGCAAGGTTGCCGCTTCGGAGGCGGCGTCATGGACGCTCATGGCGACCAATTCGGATTGGTTTGGGCTCACGGCAGCACCGCAGCGATCATCACGAACACCGCCAGCCCGAGTGGCACGCACACCGCCATGCCGACCAGTTCGGCGCGGGGCATGGTGCGCAGGGTTTCGCGCAGGGTCACAGCACGTCTCCCAGCTTGCGGGCGAGCGCACGGCCAACCCCATGTTCGGTAAAAAGGTGATCCAGCAGGGCCGCGCGGGCCTCGTATGCCGCTTCGTCGGCGCGGCAGTATTGCGCATCGCTGATCGCGTCGCCCATGCCTTGCAGCGCGAGCAGGTTGTCGCTTGCCGCTGCAGCCCGTTCGATCATGGCGCGCAGGCTGGGCTTGCCCCACGCCTTCGCCGCGATCTCCTTCGCGGCGTAGGCGTCGAGCCGGGCGCGTTGGGCGGTGCGGCTCACAGCCCCCACTCCGATGCGCTGATGCCCTTGAACAACCGGGCGATGATCCAGTCGATGAGGCGGGTCATGCCGCCACCTGCACCGCCAGAGCCGCGTCAATCTCCAGCGCCAGCGCAGTGCGGCGCGCGGCGCGATCGGGATGCGCCCAGTCGAGCCCATCGGGATCGCCGAACAGCGCGGCCAGAACCTCGTTGGCGCTGGTTTCGAGAAGTTCGCGGGCCGTGTCCGCGTCCCATCCCGCGCGGTTCATCGCTTCCCATGCGAGGGTGAAGCGGGTGCGCAGGGCATCGGCGTCGGCGCCGCGATAACCCGCGTTGGTCAGGAGCGGATTGCCGCTGGTGTTGCGGGCCAGTTCAGGCGGGGCAGCGCGAAGGCGCTTCAGGATCGCGAGGGCGGCAGGGGTGAGATACCAGGGCATTGACCATCTCCGTTGTTGGAGATGAAATTAGCATCATTGCTACATGATGCAAGCCCTAAATTAGCATTGTTGCAAAATCAGCGATTGGCCAATCTAAGCTAGATGTTGTCGAGTGGCCGATCGTGAGAGACAATCTTGATACCGCTGCAGCGATGAACGACCACATACCCTTGGAAACTGGCACCGCGACAATGCAGTTCGAGATCATCATGTGGCACGAGTCCGACCGCCATTGCTCGATCCACAATCTCGGCAGCGACAGGAATTGAGGTTCCACCTGTGTTCAGGTTGATCCTGGGCAGGTCATCTGAGCCCGACCGTGCATCTTCTACGCTTGTGACCCATCCCTTCAGGACAATGGAAGCGTCACCATATCGTTGATTGGCGTCAACAGAATTGGAACCAAACTGTTCATCAAGCTCAACCGCGCTGACGGAAATTGCTGACGAAGCGTCGAAGGATTGCGCAATTGACTGACGTTCATTTGCATCGGATCGGGGCTCTGCGTGGCAGCCGCTAGTCGCAATGATCACAGCGATAGAGGCGCCGAAGCCGATCTTCACATCCTTCTCCCGACCCAGATCAATTTTCCGATGACGTGAATGTCCTCAATATCGGCCATCTGCGGCGGAACCTCCTTGTTGTCCGAGATTATCATGAATCTGTCAGAGCCGCCGTCTCGCACGCGCCGGAGCCGCTTGATCATACCGCCGCCGGCATAGGTGAACGCCCAGATTTGATCGGAGAGCGACGGATTGCGATCTGCGGTGTCGACCATCAGGAGGTCGGAGCGCAGCAATGTAGGCTCCATGCTGTCTCCATGCCCGGACATCACCACGAGCTTCTCAGTCGTCGCCTTTGTGATCGCCCTGATAAAGCCGAGATTGAACGGGATCAGGCTGGTCGCTGGATGGTCCTCAACGACCATACCGTCGCCCATCGCAAGTCGAATATCGACTTCGCGGACATAGACCAACTCGTCGGGCACCTCGTTTGGATCGGCGTGCTGACCCAGCATTCCAACCTGGTCCGGTGCCTCGGTTCGCCAACCCGGAAAATCAGGCCAACGCCGCTTCAGCTTTTCGAGCGTCGGTTGGCTAAGTCGCGTGGTCGCCGTGCCCTTGTAGGGCCGCAGGATTGTGGTGGCAGCGACGTCCACCTCTTTCGCAACCGCGCTCGGAGCGAGGCGCGCAAACCGGCAAAGCGCTTGGATTAATTCGGTATCAGAAGCGAGGCCATCCATCGCTCGCTGACTAGCAGGAATGCTAATCCCCAGCACTTTGCAAGATTGCTGTTGCAAAGTAGCATCATTGCTAATATCGTTAGCATTATGGACCAGCAGGAAATCATCGCGAGCCTTGAAAGCCGTGCCCGCACCGCCGGATTGGCTATGTCGGAAGTGTGCCGACGCGCCAACATTCATCCGACGACGTTTTCACGCTGGAAGCAGAGCGAGAAAAATCCCGACCCGATCGGTGCAACGATCAAGAGTTTGTCGGCTCTCGATGATGTTCTGAAGCAAACCGAGGCCGCCTCGCCCGACGCCACCCCGGAGGCAGCATGACGCTGCGCCGCGCCTTCACCGCGCTCTACCTCGCTGCGGTGGCCTCCAGTCTCGTGTTGCTGGCCCTGTTGGCCCGCGCGGGCGTCTGGACAGTGATCGCCAACGCGGCCTGCTCCCAAGTGCGGGGGAACTAACGTGGCCTCCAATCGCCCTCCGCTGATCGAATGGCCCCCATCGCTCGGTGATCTATTCGTGGCGTTCGTCGTCGGTCCGTACACGGCGACGGTTGTAGCTCTGCACGGCGGAGAAGTAGGCGGCGGGAACGAACAGCGCGACCGCGCACACGCCTGCCGCGAACAGCGGCACGCTGTTGGGGTAGGCCATGCCGATGAGCAATGTCGCGCCCGGCAGAATGAGCAGCTCGGCGAGAGCGCGGACGACCTCGGTAACGCCCCCCCATTCAAGGCTGAATGCCCGCGCAATCTTCGGGCTGACCGTCGCCACCGCGATGATGATGGCGGCAATTTCGCTGATTCCCATCCTGCTTCCTCTGCCGGTCTTGACAACCGCAGAGTGGCCAAAGCCGGGCGGGAGTCAATCCTGCCCGGTGGAGGCGTCGCATGACGCCCGCCGCCGTGCCGATCGTCGTCCTGATCCTGTTTTTCGGCTTCTGCGCCGCGAAGATCGTGCGGGGGCGATAGATGCTGACCCGCCTGCACCGCCTCGTCGCGTTCTACGCCGCGCGCGCGACCTATCGCCGCATGGGAGCGCGCCACTGGTTCACGGGGCTGTGCCTCAATTCCAACGACAATGGGATCGCCTAGATGCTCAAGATAGCCCTCATCGGCATCCTTTTGCCCATTGTCACGGTCTTCGTCGTCACCGCCGCGCTCTACGTTCTCGCGCGGCGCGAGGGGCGCGGTCAATGAGCGCCTCCATGCCCTGCCCTCGCCCCGGTGGGTCGCTGGCCCGGCACTCGCGCAACGCGGGGCCGGGCCTTGGTACTCGCTCGTCCGCCGTTGGATCGGCGGGTTCTCCTAGCCTCCATGCACAGGGGTTTAGCGCATGACGAACGGGCATGTCCTCGGCTTTTTGGCAGCTCCGGACCGGGAAACTTCCCTACGTGCCATCGCGCTCGCGCTGCTCAAGGTGCGCGCTCTCGATGGGATGAACTGCGAAAAAATAGCACAAACGCTGGCTTGCAGCGCCGACACGGTGCGCGCGGCGAGCAATGAGGAAACGCTGCTGTCGTTCGATACGGCCCAGCGGCTCGAATACTTCTTCCCCGAGCAATGCGGGACGATTCGCGAACTGCGCGATCATCTCGAATCTCAGATGAGCGCCGCAGACCATCGTGCGGCGATCGAGTTTCATGCGGCGGCCTTGGCCAAGATCGCGGAGGCAGCATGACGCGCAGCATCCTCAACGCCGCCCCGATCAGCCTCGCGCTGTGGGCGATCATCGGCAAGCTGGCGGGGGCGTGGTGATGGTGGCGGCACAAGTCCAGCGCGACCGCACACTCTACTCGCAGGTCTATCACCTGCCGTCCCAGCTTGCCCGCGCCCGCGCGAGGGTACGCCAGCTTGAAGCGCAGGCGCGGCGGCTGGGGATGACGGAACTTCTGGAGCGCGGCCCCGCATGATCACCCTGCGCCCCTACCAGCAAGCTATGATCGACGAGGCCCGCGCGGCCTATGCGCGGCGGGAACGCGCAGTGCTGTTCCAGCTTCCGACCGGTGGCGGCAAGACCGTTACGGCATCGACCGTCGTTCACGGCGCGGCGAACAAGGGCAACGTGACGTGGTGGCTGACCCATCGCCGCGAACTTGCCGGACAGGCTAGCCAGACCTTCCATAATCTCGGCATTCCGCATGGCACGGTTCAGGCCGGGCACGTCTCGAACCCGCGCGCCTCGGTTCAGGTGGCATCGATCCAGACCATCGTGCGCCGGCTCGACGAACTTCCGGCCCCCAACCTGATCGTGTTCGACGAGGCTCACCACATGGGCGCGGCGCAATGGGAGATGATTTTCGACCGCTTCCCTGCCGCGCGCATCCTCGGCCTGACCGCAACTCCATGGCGCCTCGACGGTCAGGGCCTCGGAAACTGGTTCTCCCACATGGTTTCGGGGCCGACCACGGCAGAGCTGATCGGCAACGGCTCGCTCTCGCCTTACCGCCTGTTCGCCCCGGCCACGCCCGACCTGACCGGCGTTGCCACCACGGCGGGCGATTTCCAGCGCGGCGCGCTCGCCAAGGCGATGGACAAGCCGGCGATCGTCGGGGACGCGATCGGGCATTATCAACGCCTGTGCCCGGGCAAGCGCGCCGTGGCCTTCGCCGCTGGCGTCCAGAACAGCATCAACATCGCCAGCCAGTTCAACGACGTGGGTATTCGCGCCGAACACGTCGACGGATCGATGTCCGCCGAGGCGCGCGATGCCGCCGTCGAGCGCTTCCGGCGCGGCGAAACCTTGATCCTGTGCAATGCCGACCTTTTCGGCGAGGGCTTCGACGTTCCGGCGATCGAGGCGGCAATCCTGCTGCGGCCGACCAAATCACTGAGCCTTCACCTGCAACAGGTCGGGCGCGCACTGCGTCCCTGTGAAGAAAAGGCCGAGGCGATCATTCTCGATCATGCTGGCAATTCGCTGACCCATGGCCTGCCCGATGACGCCCGCGAATGGTGCCTGGCCGATCGCGAGAAGAAGAAGCGCGCCGCCCCCGCCGATGTCGCGATCCGTTCATGCCCGGAATGCTTCTACGTCTATCGTCCCGCCCCGCGCTGTCCGCAGTGTGGCCATGCCGCGCCGGTCGTGGCGCGCGAGATCGAGCAGATCGAGGGCACGCTGGCCGAGGTCAAGCGGGTTGAGCCTCGCGCCAAGTTCCGGGAGCAGGGCAAAGCTGGATCACTCGAGGCTTTGATCGAGCTTGGCCGGTCACGCGGGTACAAGTCGCCTGAATTCTGGGCGCGGCGGGTTTGGGCCTCTCGGCAAGGGAGGCGCGCAGCGTGAAGCAGATTGAACTTTCCGCTGGGCGCGGGATCGTGCTGGTTTCGGACTGCGACTTTGAAGCATTGTCGGCTTTCCGCTGGCACCTTCACAGCGCGGGATACGCCTATCGCGCGCAGAAGAAATCCGGCAAGCAAACCAATTTTCTGATGCATCGCCAGATCATGCAGCCCGAAAAAAGCATGTTGGTCGATCACATCAACGGTAACAGATTGGACAACAGGCGCGAAAATCTGCGCTTGGCTACCCATGCCCAGAATGCCTGCAACAACGCTGCGATCGTCGGCACATCGGCGCGGCGCGGCGTGAGCTGGCACACATCGCGGGGAAAATGGCGCGCGACGATCAAGGTCGATGGGCGAGCCCGACATGTCGGATATTTTGCGACCGAGGACGACGCGGCTGCTGCTTACGATAAGGCGGCAACTGATCTGCATGGGGAGTTCGCGCGACTCAATGAGGTGCAAGCATGAGCCAGCCCCACAACGATCTTGTCCGCAAAATCCGCCTCTACCTGTCCGAGATCGGCGCAATGTCGGTTCCGGTCGATACCCCCGGCATGCTCTACACCCGCGATGGACGCCCGGCGAAGTTCGGGATCAAGGGCACGCTCGACATTGCCGCTACGGTCAAGGGCCGCGCGGTGTGGATTGATGCCAAAATCGGACGGGACCGCTTGAAACCGGCTCAACAGAAATTCGCCGCGGCACAGGAACGCGCCGGGGGCATCGCCTTCGCCGCCTGGTCGGTGGGCGACGTTGAAGCCCGCCTGACCAAGGAGGGCCTGCTGTGATCAACGCCATCTCCGAACTGTGGTTCGCCCGCGCCAAGGATAGCCCGGCCAAGGCGTGGTGGGGCGCCAGCCTGGACCGTGCCCCGGTGTTCCGCGCCCTGCGCATCGGCCCCAATGACGCCGGTGCGGTCTATGCCGCAGCCCCCTTTCGCGTGGCGCGCGATGCCAACGATCAATGGTGCGTGCTGGCAGCGTGGCCCAGCCCGGCGCTGTTGGGCGATCCAGATCCCGACTGGCTGGGAATCGAAACCGTGCTGGCGTGGAATCCGCTGGCCAATAGCGTGCAGATCCTTGGCGATACCATGTCCCAGCTCGTCGGCGCGTTCGAGCGCAGCGATCAGGGCACCCTCTTCGGCCAGCCCTTCGCCTTCTTCCGGACATGGGTCGAACAGCGCGCGGCCTTCGCCACGGCCTGGCAGGCGGCGCGATCGGCCCATTTCACCACCCCCCCGCCCGAAAAGGACACGCCCGGAATGCTGATCGTGGGTGATGCCCAGAAAGTCCTATGGCGCGGCCATGATCTGCCCGAGACACTGAACTGCGTCGGGATCGATGCCGCCACGGTCAACAAGGCGATCGTGCGCAGCGCCAACCTGCCCCGCGCGGTCAGTGCAATGAGGGCGGCGGCGTGATGGCGGATGCTATTCCCCTCAACGCCTGGAAGGGCCGGCTCGCCTCGTCCAAGCAGGGCTACAAGAAGAGTATCACCAACCTGATGCTGTTCCTGAAAAACCTGCCCGACCTTGGCCCGGCGATCCGCTGGAACGAACTGGCCCAGCGCACGGAATGGAACGGCGCGGCGCTCGAAGATCATCACCTGATCGACATGCGCCTGATTCTGGAGCGCAACGAGTTCGATCCCTCGGTGGCGGACATGCTCGGCGCGGTCAATCGCCATGCCCGCGAGAACGCTTACCATCCGGTGCGCGACTACCTGCGCGCGTTGAAATGGGACGGCACCCCCCGGCTCGATCACTGGATGCACGCCACTCTCGGCGCGCCCGATACCCCGTTCGTCCGCGCCGTAGGCCGCAAGACCTTGATCGCCGCCGTGGCGCGCGCGTTCAAGCCGGGCTGCAAGGTCGATACCGTGCTTGTCCTCGAAGGACCGCAGGGCATTCGCAAATCGACGGCCATCGCCGCCCTGTTCGGCCCCGAGGTCACGGCGGAATCGGTCAACCTGTTCGACCAGCACAACAAGATGGTCATGGCCATGATGGGCGCGTGGTGCGTCGAACTAGCCGAGTTCATCGCGATCACCCGGCGCGACGAGAACACTGTGAAGGGCATGCTGTCGATGCGCAATGACCGCGTCGTGCTGCCCTATGCAAAAATGGCGTCGGAACACCCCAGGCAGTGCGTGTTCTTCGGCACGATCAACCCGGGCGAAGCGGGCTACCTGACCGACAGCACGGGCAACCGGCGCTACTGGCCGGTCGAAGTGACCAAGGCCGATGTCGAACTGATCGAGACGCGCCGCGACCAGATATGGGCCGAGGCGTTTCGCGCCTTCATGGCCGACGAACCATGGTGGCTGACCGACGCCGAGGAAAGTCTTGCCGCGCGCGAAGTCAGCAGGCGCGAGGAAATTGACGTATGGGACGAAATACTCGCGGCCAAGATGGCCAAGCAGGAAGCCGACGACTATGCTCCGATCGGCTCATTGACCATCGGCGCGGCGTTGCAAATGATCGGCGTTCCGAACGAACGCATGGACCGAAAAGCGCGCGACAGGGCCGCTTCCGCGCTGCGCCGGCTGGGGTTCACGTCGAAGTTTGCCAAGGAGCGCGACGAAGCCGGCAACCGTTCGTCGGTGCGTATTTTCTTCCGGGGAGACGCGCCATAAGCGCCCCGCCCACCTGTCCACCAGCCTGTCCACTAGGGTGTCCACCAGCCCACGGCGAAGCTGTATCTAGTGGACACTTTGTTCATATTTCACCGAATAAAGATGAATTATTTGTCCACCATCCCACTTGTCCACCAATCCAAAACATGGCTAGTGGACACGATGGTGGACACCCTAAGTCCATAGAAATCAGACATTTTTCTGCCCTGTCCACTATCTTTTCTCTAATTTCTAAAAAAAGAAGAATAGAAGAGAAAAACGCCAAACCAAAGGAATACGCGCGCGAGGGTAGACAGGTGGACACCCCCACCAAGGAGGCGAGCCGTGGGTGAGCAATTCCTCGCAGGGGCCATCGTCGGCGCGGCCAGCGTGGTCGAGGTGCTGGTCATCCGCGCCATCCTCGCCGAGCGCCGCCGCATCGCCAAACGCCGGTTTCGCCGTGCGGTGTTGCGCGGGTTTGCCGATGTCGTGTTCCCGCCGGTCCATGTGCGGCGGGGGATGAAATGATCCACGTCCATTTTCCGACGCCAACGGGGGTTCGCGTGAAGATTGCCAGCAAGTCACCGTTGAGTTTCCGGGGACATTATTGCCGTGATTGCGGCGCGCCGATCAGTTCTTCATCGCGCGGGCGCTGCAAGATTTGTTGCTATATCAAGCCGCCACGATCCATCCCTGATGATTTCCTGGCCGTTCTTCGCGAGATCGGATCACATGGGGCGGCGCGGTATTATCGTGCGAGCCTCACCGATGTCACCCGCTGGCGCCGCGAACTCGATCTCCCCCCCCAAGCACGGATCAAGCGCGGGATAGGACGGCAACATACCTCGCGCGGGTTTGCGGAGCGCCCTCTGTTGGTCATGCGGGACCTGACCCTGGCTGGCCAAGCAGCAGACTTCCTGCGGCGCTTCGGCTCGGTCTACCGCTGCGACGTGACCGGCAAGCCGAACTCGAAGGGAACGCGCTGGAAGCGCAATTATTCAGTGCTGACCGATGATGAGTTGATGCACCGCGCCCGCCGTTTGGGCTGGACACCGATGGAATTCTGATAGGGTGAGATTATGGCAAAGGCCCCGACCAAGCAGGCAAAAGCACAAAGAAAGCCCAAGGTAGCTGCATCGACCGTGCGGACGAAGCGGAATGCCGAAGCCATCTGCGAGGGGCTGTCGAACGGAATACCGCTTCGCCAATTGTGCCGCGAATTGCACATCAGCAAGTCCGAGGTCTACCGTTGGAAGGATGATGATGTCGAGTTGGCGGGACGGATCGCGCGCGCACGCGAAATCGGGTTTGACGACATTGCAGAGGCGCTGATCGAGATCATCGACGACATGGCCGAGGACCCGGCATCGCGCAGGGTTCGGGCTGAATACCGGCTCAAACTGCTCGCGAAATGGGCGCCCAAGCAATACGGGGATCGCATCGACCTGACATCGTCGGATGGGTCGATGTCGCCGCCAAAGACCTTGGCGGACTTCTACGGCGAAGGCCTGGCAGGCAAGTGACCCGTGCCGCTACTCAACCCCAACCTTAAGGGCTTCTTTGAAACCCCGAACGTGCGCAACTACGCCCTCTACGGCGGGCGCGCGTCGAGCAAGACTTATCACACGGCCGGATTTTGCGTGTTCCTGGCGTCACAATATCGGGTGAAGTTCCTCTGTGTCCGGCAGTTTCAGGCACGCATCGCGGATTCGGTCAAGTCGGTGATCGAGGAGGCGATCTTCGCGGCCGGGCTGCAGGCAGAGTTCTCCATCACGGACGACAGCATCTCCCACAAGCTGACCGGATCGACATTCACATTCCTCGGCATTCGCCGCAATCTACGCGAGATCAAGGGTATTGCCGGTATCGATGTGTTGTGGATCGAAGAGGCGGAAGACCTGGACGAGGAGCAATGGGGCATTCTCGAGCCGACGATCCGTGCCGAAAGCTCGCGCGTCCTGATCGTGTTCAATCCTCGCTTCGCCAGCGATTTCGTGTGGAAGAAGTTCGTCGTGAACCCTTCTAGTGACACGCTCGTGCGCTGCATCAATTACGACGAGAACCCCTATCTATCCTCGACGATGCGCAAGATCATCGATCGGATGAAGTGCGAAGACCCGGACGAATTCGAGCACATCTACCTCGGCGTGCCGCGCGACGATGACGACATGGCGGTGATCAAGCGCTCATGGATCATGGCCGCGATCGATGCGCACAAGGCGCTGGGGATCGATCCATCGGGTTCAAAGCGTCTCGGCTTCGACGTGGCGGACAGCGGCAAAGACAAGTGCGCCACGGTGTTCGCGCACGGCCAACTCGTCAGCCGCGCAGAGCAATGGAAAGCGGGTGAACACGAACTACTCAAATCGACCACCCGCGTCTGGAATGCCGCAATCGAACTGGACGCCATGGTAGTATACGATTCGATCGGTGTCGGCGCCGGCGTCGGTGCCAAGATCAACGAACTCAACAAGACCGAACGTGATGGGCGTCCGTTCGCGCGTATCCAGCATACCGGGTTCAATGCCGGGGGCGAAGTCTACCGGCCCGACGCGATCTACGCCGGGACGCGCAAGTCGAACCGCGACATGTTCGCCAACATCAAAGCCCAGGCGTGGTGGCATGTCGCCGACTTGTTCCGCAACACCTACAACGCGGTGCGCGGCGGCATGGATTTCAACCCCTCGGACCTGATCTTCATCGACAGCGGTATCGACAATCTCGCCCAGCTGATCGACGAACTGGCGACGCCCAGGCGCGACTTCGACAATGCCGGCAAGGTCAAGGTCGAGAGCAAGAAGGACCTGGCCAAGAGCAACCGCGAAGGCGGCGCGGTCCCTTCCCCCAACCTCGCCGATGCGTTCATCATGGCCTTCGCGCCGGGGCGCAAGGCCATGGCGATCAGCGCGGATACCCTGCGCGCAGCGTAGCATGAACCTTACACGTTCGCTGCGAGGCCTCATGTTCGACCGTATCCGCGCTGCCTGGCGCGCCTTCTGGAACAGCACTGCCGCCCCGGTGGTTGCCGCCAAGGCGGAAGCGCGAGACTTGCGGATCAGCAATGCGGTAATGTGGGAGGCCGAGCGGCACGGGGGCCGGGCGTTCATGCCCCAGGAGACGTTCCTGCGCGCCAGCCCGCTACCCGGCACGCTCCCGCAGGGGTTCGCCATGGACAGCCTGCCCGCAACCGACACGCTGGCGACCTATGCGCTGCAGCAACTGCACCACGAGGGTCTGGGCTTTCTCGGCTATCCCTACCTCGCCGAACTCTCCCAGCGCGGCGAATACCGCAAGATTGCTTCGATCTGGGCCGAGCACTGCACCCGCAAGTGGATCAAAATCAGCGGCGATGACGCGAAGGTCAAGAAGCTCGAGGCCGAACTCGAACGGCTCGACGTGCGCGAGACCTTTCGCAAGGCGATCGAGCGCGAATGCTTCTTCGGCCGGATGCAGCTGTTCATGGATTTCGGGGATTGGAATCGGCCGGACGAATTGACCGTGCCGCTCGCCGTCGATGATCGCAAGATCGGGCCGGAGCGCCCGCTCAAACGCCTGACTCTGGTCGAGCCGATGTGGTCCTACCCCGGCATCTACAGCGCGCAGAACCCGCTGGCACCGGACTTCTACAACCCCTCGAACTGGTTTGTCTCGGGCCTGACGGTCCATGCCTCGCGTCTCCTGACGCTGGTCGGCCACGAGATGCCCAACATGCTCAAGCCCGCCTATGCGTTCGGCGGTGTCAGCCTGACCCAGCTCTGCAAACCCTATGTCGACAACTGGCTGCGCACCCGGCAATCGGTGTCCGACCTGATCAGCGCCTTCTCGGTCATGGTGCTCAAGACCAACATGGAATCGGTGCTGGCCGGCGGTCCCGGCGACGCGCTGTTCACCCGCGTCGACATGTTCAATAAGATGCGCGACAATCGTGGCGCGTTCGTGATCGACAAGGGCGAGGAAGATTTCACCAACGTCTCCGCGCCGATCGCCGGGTTGCACGAGCTGCAGGCGCAGGCCCAGGAGCAGATGTCATCGATCTCGAGCATTCCGCTGGTGATCCTGCTCGGCATCACGCCATCGGGCCTCAACGCCAGCTCGGAAGGCGAAATCCGCGTCTTCTACGATGCGATCATGGCCTACAATGAGCGGGTTTGCGCGCCAGCCCTGCGCACCTTGCTCGATGTGGTGCAACTCTCGGTGTTCGGCAAGATCGAGGACGATATCGCGTTCGAGTTCGAATCGCTGTGGGAGATGAGCGACAAGGACAAGGCTGACGTACGCAAGTCCGATGCCGAGGCCGATGTGGGCTACATCAACGCTGGCGTCGTCGATGCCGAGGAAGTGCGCGAGCGACTGCGCAATGATGAAACCAGCCTGTTCCACGGCGTTGACCTGTCCGGCCCGCCGCCCGAGCCGCAGGTCGATATGAGCGATGACCTTAAAGGTGCGGAAGGCGCAACCTTGCCCAAGGCGGTGTGATGCTCAAGCCCATCCGCCCCGCCGCCCCGATCCGCGCCAGGTATGAAGCGCGGCTGACCGCCATGATCGACGATATGCACGCCAGCATCCTCCACTGGATCACGGCGGCGTGGAACAAAGCCGATCCCGAAACCACGCTCTACGGGCAGGACGAGGCTCCGGTGAAGGTGCTCAAGTCGATGATGTCGCAGCTTGGCCGCCAATGGAGCGACCGCTTCGACGAACTTGCCGACAGCCTCGCGGACTATTTCAGCAAGGCGGTGCTGGCCCGCAATGACCGCGCGCTTGCCGAGATGCTGCGCAAGGGCGGCTTTTCGGTTCGCTTCAAGATGACCAAAGCGATGCGCCAGAGCTATGACGCGGTCCGCGCGGAGAATGTCGGCTTGATCCGCTCGATCGCCGCGCAGCATCTAGGACAGGTCGACACGCTGGTGATGCAATCGGTCAGCCAGGGCCGCGATCTTGCCACGCTGACCAAGGCGCTGCACCGCCAACTCGGGGTCACCAAGCGCCGGGCCGCGTTCATCGCGCTCGATCAGAACAACAAGGCCACCGCCGTACTGCAGAAGTCACGGCACATCGAATTGGGCATCACCAAGGCCAAGTGGCTGCACAGCGCGGGCGGCAAGACCCCGCGCCCGGAACACAAGGCGTTCTCCGGCAAGGTCTACGACATCCGCGAAGGCCATGATTTCGGCGATGGCAACGGCCCCGTCTGGCCCGGCACGGCGATCAACTGCCGCTGCGTCTCTGTGCCGATCGTCCCCGGCTTCGACGACTGATCCCGGTCCTTTCCCTCGTATCTTGAGATTACGAAGGAGCATCTGGCGTGAGCACACCCGTCAACCTGGTCAAGATCAACGTCATCAGCACCGGGTCCGGGGCGCTTATGCTGGGAAGCGCGGTCCCCGGCTATCGCGGCAGCGAAGTCCTGATCAGCGGCCGGGAATACAGCTATTCGATCAAGCAGAACGCGAACTATGAATTCGGACGCTGCACCTACTTCAATACCCCCTCGCCGCAGATGGTGCGCGCGCCGATCGATTCATCGGACGGCGGCGTGGCGATCTCGTTGACCGCAGGCGCGCAGGTAGCGCTTGTCCTGTTGGTCGAGGATCTGTTGGGTCTGGCGCTCCCCGGCGCGCTTGCCGTTGAAAACAACCTCTCCGACCTCGCCAGCGTCCCCACCGCACGCAGCAATCTGGCGCTCGGAACCGCCGCTGTCCTCAACTCGACCACCGACGTTACCTTGGCCGGGAACAGCGATTTCCTGCTCCCGACCGAGAAAGCGATTAAAACCTACACCGATACCGCGATCGCCAGCGCCGTGGTCGGTCTGCTCGACTTCAAGGGCGGCACGGACTGCTCTGCTAATCCTAACTACCCCGCAGCCCTCAAGGGCGACGCCTATGTCGTCACTGTCGCAGGCAAGATCGGCGGTGCATCCGGCACAGCGGTCGATGCTGGGGACTGGTACATCGCCAAGGCCGACAATGCCGGGGGAACCGAAGCGGCGGTTGGTGCGAACTGGACGTCGCTCGAGCACAATGGGGTGTTCGGGGCTCCGGCAATGAATACGCAGACTGTCGTTTCTGCCGCGACCGTAACTCCTTTGTTTACGAATGATTTTGTGACGATCACCGCGCAGGCGATCGGGCTTACGCTGGCGAACTGGTCCGGCACGGCGGTCAATGGCTGGGGCATGGTGGTTCGCATCAAGGACAATGGCACATCGCAGACGATCGCTTATGGCTCGAACTATATCGCAGCCGATGGAGTGACGCTGCCCGGTGCCACCACTGTCGGCAAGACGCATGAGCTGGGCTTCGTCTACAACGACGCGCTGGGCAAGTTCGTCTGCATTTCGACGCTAACCTACTGATGAGCCCGATCAATATCCATCGACGGCGGGCGGCAGTGGCGCCTTTGGCCACAACTACCTGGTCGCCCACTTTCAAAGGCACGAACATCGCGCTGTCGGGCGGCAATCTAGTGACCTCGGCTTCGGCGGCAGGCCATATGGTCTATTCGACCGATTGGAAATCGGGCGGAAAATATCGCTTTGAAGTCACCATCGGCGGCACAGGTTCGGGCTTGGCTCACCAGATCGGAGTCATGACCTGCCATGGATCGGGAACCGCTTTCCCAAGTCTCGCACCCGCTGCGAT
Organism: Sphingomonadales bacterium; assembly: GCA_028868335.1. Classification (GTDB taxonomy): domain Bacteria; phylum Pseudomonadota; class Alphaproteobacteria; order Sphingomonadales; family Sphingomonadaceae; genus Novosphingobium. The sequence continues at coordinate 14,947 of JAGWUU010000003.1, forward strand.
GCATGATGACCGTTATGGTGCCTACGTCACGGGCGATACTGGCAACATTTACCTTGGCGGCAACCCAGGGTCATTTGGGAACATCGGATCGTTTGGCGCAGGCGCCACGATCGCCGTCGAGATCGATACGAGCGCTGGCACGATCCAGTTCTGCAAGAGCGGGGGGACTTTTACCGCCCCGATCACAATTCCCGCCGGAAAATACTACTGTCCAGTGCTGCTGGTCAACAATACCACGAATATCTTGACCGCGAACTTCGGGGCATCACCCTGGGCCATTCCGGCAAGCCCCGGATATGGTCCGTGGACCAAGAACGCATCACCATCGTTTGGGCGCTATTGGCGCTTCTGCTGCGTTACCGGCTATCAGGGCTTTGCGATCGCGGAAGCGGCGATGAAGACCGTTGCAGGCGGCGCGAACGTGATCGGCGGCGGCACTGCGTCGGCCAGTTCGACCTACACCACGCTGGTTCCCGCCCAAGCTATTGATGGAAATCCGGCGACGATCTGGGGCGCAAACAGCAGCAACGGTAATGGCGAATGGTGGATGTATGATTTTGCCGCCGGGAATTCCAAAGCGAACATCCAGGCCCAGCTGCAATCGCGCAATGATTTCGATCAATACGCGACCCAACTGCTGATCATGGGATCGCAAAACAACGCCGACTGGTTTCCGGCCTTCGGCACTACTGGGTTGGCCTGGGCGCGCGGCGAAACCAAGACTTTCACCTGGGGCTGACCGCGATCGCGTCGATGCCCTACGCGCTCGTCGCACAACCTTAAGGGCCCACGCAGCCCCAATCCTCGCCTGATGCGCGTAATCTGACCTTACGGCATCGAAAGGCAGGCGCGCGTGACCATCATCGCAGACTTCAGGATCGGCGAGACGGCATCGATCGAGCTTGACGCGGTTGCCGGTGATCCATCGACCGTGGTTGCGCCCGAAGCCTACCTTGCCCCGGCTGACATGCGGGGCGGCACCGCGACCATCCGCGAAGGAGCTGCTCGCACGGCCCTGACGATCACGCCCCGCGCTGCCAGCGGCACCGTCCCGGCGGGTTGGACCGTCACGCTCACCGCCACGGCCAGCGCCACCCTTTCCCCCGGCGTCTATGGCATCGACGTCAAGCTGCCGGTCGGCGGCACGATAGAGATCACCGAAACCACGGCGTTCGTGCAACTGACCCGCTCGGCGGCGGCCTAGCGCCATGACACTGGCTCTCCGCTGGCGTGTGCCACCCCCCGCGATCCAAACCCGCTGGCGTGGCCCTGCCGGGATGATCGAGGCGGTGCGGCGCGATCCGCTAGGGCCGATTGCGGCCGTGATCGGGCCTCCGGGGGCAACAGGCGTGCAAGGTCCAGCGGGACCGCAAGGCCCGCAGGGTGCCCCACGCCGATTCGACTTCACCAGTTCGGCAACATGGATCGGTGAACACGATCTGGGCCGGCTGCCGATCGTGCAGGTTTACCTCGAAACCGGCGAGCCAGCGTTGGCCGATACCGTCGCCACTCCGATCAATTTTACCGTCACCCACGCCGACGCGCGCACCGGATTTGTACTGCTGATTTAGAAGGAGGGACGCAAAATGAAGGTAACCAATGGGCTCGATCTTCTCAGTCAGAAGATCATCAACCTGGCCGATCCATCGTCTGCAACGGACGCTGTGACGAAGCAGTACGCCGACAACCTGATCCGAGGATCGAAGTGGAAAGACCCGGTGCGGGCCGCTACCACGGCAAACGGGACGCTCGCGACGGCTTATGCCAACGGTCAGGTGATCGACGGCGTTACACTGGTCACCGGCGACCGCATTCTGCTCAAGGCGCAGACTACGGGCTCGGAAAACGGCATCTACACCGTCAATGCCAGCGGCGCCCCGACACGGGCGGTTGATGCCGCCAGTGGGACCCAGATGTCTGCCGGTACTACGGTCTACGTAACTGAGGGTACGACCAATGCCGACAAGGCGTTCGCCATTACCACCGATGGCACGATCACGATCGGCACGACTGCCACGACGTGGGGTCAGATAGGTGGAGGAACCACCTATTCCGCCGGAAACGGCCTCGCGTTGGGGGGCACTACGTTCTCGGTCACACCATCGACCGGGATCAACGTTTCGGGCGCGGGCGTGGCGATCGACCCCGCCGTGGTCGCGCGCAAGGCCAGCGCCAACATCGGCAATGGATCATCGACATCGATCGCCTTTGCTCACAATCTGGGAACGCAGGACATCACCGTCAGCGTGCGCGACGCCTCCTCGCAGGCCGGAGTGCTGTGCGACTGGGTCGCCACCGATACCAACACGGTGACGTTGACCTTCGCCGTGGCGCCGGCCAGCAACGCCTACCGCGTCACGGTCACCGGCTGATGCAGCTCACGTACAGCTTTGATGACCGCCCGGCGCTGTCGGTCGATCCGGCAGCACCGGCGGCGGGCTATGGCCGGTTCTATGCCAAGAGCTGGGCCGGGCGGACCATGCCGTTCTGGAAAGGGCCGAGCGGGGTCAGCTATGGTCTCTCGCCGCATCTGGGCGAAAACAACGTCCGGGTCTGGCGCGGCGGAGCCACTGCGGTCGCGACCACCTTCGCCGCGACGATCGGGGCGATGCCCTATACCGGGGCCAGCCCGACCGCGCCGACGATCCCGGCGCTGACCGCGGCGGGTGGGGTTCAAACGGCAACCTACCGGTCGACCATCAGTACCGGCGCGACCGCTGGCGGCCTGGCCTATATCCGCGGCAACCAGGCGACGGTGTTCCGCAGCGCCTCGGCCGGGCTGGGCAGTTTCCTGGTGGTGCACCGCTTTTCCCTGTCTGGCACGCTGCAGGCGGGCCTGCGCGCCTTTGCCGGACTGGTCGACGTCACCGCCAACCCGACCAACGTCAATCCGACCACCACCACCACGCCGGGCGGGATCGGGCTGGCCTGCGCCGCCAACACCGGCAACTGGAAGCTGGTCAGCAATGTCACCGGCACGGCACGGACCGCGACCGACCTGGGGGCCAGTTTCCCGGTCGACAATACCTCGCTGCTCGAGCTGGCGCTGTGGTGCGCGCCCAATGACAGCGGGATCTCGTGGCAGGTCACCAACCTGTCGACCGGGGCCACGGCCAGCGGCAAGGTCACGACGAACCTGCCGGCGGCCAACACCTTCATGGCGCCGGCGGTGTGGGTGACCAACAACGCCACGGCCGCCGCACAGACGCTCGATTTCGTCTCGACCTACGTCGAAACCGACACCTGACGCAGCGCCGGTTGCCAGCGACAACCCGCGCCCAGACTATGACATTACGATGTCCGCAACGCTCGCCCTGTTCTTTGCCCGCTTCAAAGCCGCATTGGCCGTGATGACCGGACGCATCGTGCTTCCTGCCCAGATCGAAGGAATGATTCTCATGGCCGACCTTGCCAAGACCCTTGCCGCGCTATCCGCGCTTTCCATCACTGCCGACCGGCTCCTTGCCAAGGCGCAGGCCGACGAGGCCGCGCTCGCCGCCGCTAACCAGGCGCTCGCCGATGCCGATGCCGAAACCTCGGCACAGATCGACGCCCTGACCGCAAAGATCGCCGCTGTCGCTCCGGATCCCGCTGCTCCTGTAGAACCGGCTCCCGTTTCCGCCGACCAGCCCGCGACCAACTGATCCGACACAAGGGCTGCGCGCCGTGACCACGCTTATCATGGCCATGGACCGGGCATCGGTGCGCAGCCGCGATGCCAACGGCTATCTGCACGTTGAGATCAGCAACATCTCCAAGGCCAATGTCTGCCCTTATTACGGGCAGGAAATACCTGGATGGCAGGACCTCGGGCTCGAGGCTGACGAGGTCTATTACCTCTACCGCGATCCCGAGGAACTGGCCCGCGCGGCGGACACCTTCAATAATGTGCCCCTGCTCTCCGAACATGTTCCGGTCATCCCTGAGGAAGGGCTTCCCGAAAGCCTGATCATCGGGTCGACCGGGACCGACGCGGAGTTCGTATACCCACACCTGCGCAACAGTCTCGTGGTCTGGTCGGTCGAGGCGCAGGACGGAATCGAGGCCGAGCGCAAGCGCGAACTCTCCTGCGGCTATCGCTACACGCCGGACATGACGGCGGGGGTTTCGCCGGAGGGTTTGCGTTTCGACGGTGTAATGCGGAAGATCATGGGCAACCACGTGGCCCTCGTGATCGAGGGCCGGGCTGGCCCGGATGTTATGGTCGGAGACGAAGTGATGAAGCTCAAGTCGCGCACCGCGCTGATGATCTCGGGAGCCCTACAGGCTCACATTCGCCCGCTGCTCGCCAAGGATGCGAAAGTGGACATCGCCCCGGCGCTTGCCGAGGTAGACGCCAAGGCCATGGCCGCCGATGGCGCGCTGAAGAAGCTGGCAAGCAAGATCGCCAAGCTGGTGAAGCCCCATCTCGCCGCCGACAAGGCGATTGATGCCGACGCCCTCTCCGGGATCATTGCCGCCGTCCAGCCCCTCGCGCTCGACGAGGACTGCATCGAAGAGAAGCAGGCCGCCGATGAGGATGAGGACGAAGATGAGGACAAGCAGGCCGCTGACGAGAGCGATGACGAAGACGACAAGGACGATCAGGCCGCCGACGAAGACGGTGACGACGACGAGGACGACAAGCCCGCGATGGACGCCGCCGCCGTGCGCAAGATGGTCCGCGCCGCCGAAACGCGCGGTGCCAAGCGCCAGGCGGCGATTGAGATCGCCAAATCCGAAGTTGCTCCGTTCGTTGGCGAGGTCCTGGGTCACGACAGCGCGGAATCGATCTACAAGCTCGCGCTCGACCAGGCCGAAATCGACCTGAAGGGCGTGCCGACCACCGCCTACCGCGCGATGGTCAAGATGCTGCCAAAGCCCGGCGGTGCCATCGCGCAGGACCGCAAATTTGCGCCTTCCGGCAGCAAGCTCGCCGCCATGTTCCCCTCCATTCCCACCATGATCCGGAGCTAAGCCGATGGGTTTCCAGACTTCCGTTGCCGCACAGCAGTCGCCCGGTATCGAGGGCGGGTTTGCCGCTTCCAATCCCCTGTTCTCGCTGATCACGCCTGATGAAGGCATGTTCGTCGCGGGACCGGCGGGTGTCACCATCGGCCAGTTCGGCTTCGTCAACACCGCCAATGGGCAGGTATCGAGCCAGCATCCCGGCGTCGTCACGGTGCGCGTCGGCTTCGTTCACCGCGATCAGCCTGCCGTGATCGGCGCGATGCTCGCCGGCACGACCAACATCGTGGTTGCCGGTCAGGGCATCGACGTTCTCGAGGACGGTGCCGTATGGGCGCGGTTCGCCGCTGGGGCGACCATCGGCCAGAAGGTATATGCGACTTATGGCGACGGTTCCTGCTCAGCTGCGGCTACTGCGACGCCCGCGACGGTCACCCGCTCGGTCACCACGACCAATACCTCGACCACGATCAGCTACACGGGCGGCGCGATCTTCCCGGGTCAGCCGGTCAGCGGCATCGGCATTCCGGCGAATGCCTACGCCGTCAGCGTCAACGCCGTCGCTGGCACTGCGGTCATCAGCGCCGCCGCCACCGCGTCGGGCACCGTGACCGGCACCTTCACCACCAATTTCGAGACTGCCTTCACCGTCCGTTCCACGGCCGGCGCTGGCGAACTCGCCAAGATCAGCGTCCGGGGGTAACTGAAAATGCGTGATCTCGCCCTTCGCCAGGAATTCGCCGATCGCGGCGTGTTCTTCCCGACCACTGCGGTTCTCGCCTACGACGGCGAGAGCGCATCTGCCGAGGACAAGGCGCGTGCCGCCGCGTTCAAGCGCGACTACAACCTCGCGCTGGATCACTTCTCGCATCTGCGCATCGCGCTGGACGCCCAGCCCGGCCTCGTCACTTCGCCCAACGCCGGAACGCTGCTTGCCGCCGTCTCGGTGATCGACCCGGAAGTCGTGCGGGTGATCTTCACTCCAATGCGCGCCGCCGAGATTATGGGGGGTGAAGCGCAGAAGGGTTCGTGGATCGACCAGGTCGCATACTTCCCGATGGTCGAATCGACCGGGCAGGTCGCGACCTACGGCGACTACAGCGCCAACGGCAACGTCGATGCCAACGACCAGTGGAACTTCCGCCAGCCCTACCACTGGCAGTCGTTCAAGCGCTACGGCGAGCAGCAGCTCGAGCGTTGGGGCGCGGCCGGGCTCAACTACAGCGCCGAACTCGACATGAGCCTCGCGCTGACCTTCAACAAGTTCTCGAACAAGACCTACTTCTACGGGGTCAATGGCCTCGTGAACTACGGCCTGCTCAACGATCCCTCGCTGCCCGCGACGGTTTCGCCCGCGACCAAGGCCAACGTTACGGACGGCGTGCGCTGGACCTATGCGACCGCGCTTGAAATCTTCAACGACTTCAAGAAGCTCTACAAGCAGCTCGTCACCCAGATGGGCGGCAACGTCGAGATGGACGATGCCATGACGGCGGTTCTTTCGACCACCATGCAGCCCGCACTGCTGACTACCAACGACTACGGCCTCAACGTCGAGGACATGCTCAAGAAGGCATTCCCGAACCTGACGATCAAGGCCGCGCCGGAGTATTCGACCGGTTCGGGCGAGCTGATGCAGCTCATCCTGAACAACGTTGACGGCAAGAAGGTGGCCTACCCCGCCTACACCGAGAAGCAGCGCGCCCATGCGCTGGTGACCGAGGCCTCGGCCTGGTCGCAGAAGAACTCGGCCGGCAGCTGGGGCACCATCCTGCGCTACCCCATCGCCATCGCCGGAATGCTCGGCATCTAGGGAGTTTTCCATGTTCGTAGGTTCCAGGCTGCCGCACGGGCTCGAGATCGAGCATGGCGGCGAAACGATCGTCCTCAACGGCGCCAACGTCGGCTATGACGGCAACAACCCGTGGCGCTCCGGCGCAGCGCCGGACAGCGTCGACCGCATCAGCGGCGCGGGCCTGACCCTACTCGAAGGCAAGCAGGCCGATGCCTTCATGGAATGGTTCGAACTTTCCGGCAAGGGTTTCGGCCCGGTGAAGAACGGTCAGATTTTCATCACCGACAAGAGGACCGATGCCGCCAAGGAGGCCCAGAACCTCGAAGGCGAAACCACCGGTGCCGACCCGGTCGATCCGTCGAAGGACCTTCCCAAGGGCGTCGAGACGGACACCGAAAAGAAGGGGTAACCGGCGATGGCCATCGCGGTGTTCGACTATGCCGCGTGGAGCAGCCGGTATCCGGAGTTTGCGGGCGGCGTCGATGCAAATCGGGCCGCCCTCTTCTTTGCCGAAGCCGGGCTCTACCTCGACAACACCGACGCCTCTCCGGTGAGCGATGTTGCCACGCGCCTGATGCTTCTCAATATGCTCGTCGCGCACATTGCCGTGCTCGCTGGGGGGCTGGAACCGGACGGCAAGCCGACTGGGGTTGTCGGTAGGGTGTCGGGCGCTAGCGAGGGCAGCGTCTCGCTGACGATCGAGACGGGCTTGCTGCCGGGCACCGCTGTCTGGTTCCAGCAAACCCCCTATGGCCTGTCGTTCTGGCAAGCGACGCTCAATCTGCGCCAGGCGCGCTACATCCCCGCCCCGGCCTATATCTCGCAGCGCCCGTCATGGCGTCAGTAAGCGGCGGCCAGCGGCTCGAGGAAGCCCTGCGCGCGACCGGCGCGAAGATCGGCAAGGCACGCGAGGTCCGCGTCGGGTTCCTCGAAGGCGCGACCTATCCCGATGGCACCCCTGTCGCGATGGTCGCCGCGATCCAGAACTTCGGCGCGCCAGAGGCCGGGATACCGCCGCGACCGTTCTTTTCGGACATGGTCGATGCAAAGTCACCCGGTTGGGGCGACCAGTTCGGCAAGGTGCTGAAAGCCGCGGAGAACGATAGCGCGCTGGCGCTCGAACGGATGGGCGAAGGCATCGCCGGGCAACTGCGCGAGGCCATAGTCGACACGAATTCTCCGCCACTCTCTCCAACGACGATCAAGCGCAAGGGCAGCGACAAGCCGTTGATCGATACGGGCCACATGCTGGCGAGCGTCGACAAGGAGGTCACATGATCCGCTGGCTGAAATCGTTGTTCGCGTGGAAACTGGTCCGCGATCAAGGCGTGTGGCGCTATTACGAGAATGCCGTGACCGGTCAGCGAAAGGCTGAGCGCATCTCAAGTTGCTGGTCACCCTTGGACCGTGATTGGCTCGATCGCACCACAAGGCAGAATAGTCTCGGGCCGCCGCCAAGGCCCTCGAAATGAGACTGCGCGCCTCCGCCAACCGGATGACCGCACGGGTCAATCCGAACCTCGCCGCGACGCTGCTGGTCAGCCGGGGCTATACCACTTCACCCTCGGGCAAGCGCGAGCCGGTGTTCGACCCGCCGCTTCCCGTGTCGGTGCAGGTCCAGACCCTGACCCAGAGCGAGCTTGAACATCTCGACCGGCTCAATATCTCCAACGGACAAGCCTCGGTGTTCATCGATCGCCAGTTGAGCAGCGTCGATCGCGCGACCGGTTCGGGCGGCGACATGCTCACCTTCGGTAGCGATGTGCTTACCCCGCCGGAGATGCGCGGCACGACCTGGCTGGTTGTTGCCCTGCTCGAAGGCTGGCCCGGTTCCGGCTGGTGCAAGGCCGCGATCACGAGCCAGATGCCATGATGCCGATCAGCCTCACCGATGAGCAAGCCTTCACCGCCCTGCGCGGCTTCCTGCTCGATGTGTTGCCTGATGGCGCCGAAGTCGTGCAAGGACAGGACAACCGTGTGCCGATGCCGACCGCACCGGTCTTCGTCGTGATGACCGCGCTTACCCGGCAGCAGATGGCGCAAACCACGCACGATTATCGCCCTGCCGATAATCAGGAGGACGTTGCCCGCTCGACCGGACTGATGTTCCAGATCGACGTCTATGGCGACGGCGCAGCGGACAACGCCCAGATCATCACGACTTTGCTGCGCGATGCCTGGGGGGGCGCGTTTCTCAAGCCTTCCGGGCTGGCCCCGCTCTACTGCGAGGATCCGACGCAGATGCCGCTCTTGACCGGCGAACAACAATATCTCGCGCGCTGGACGATCAAGTGCGCGCTCCATGCGAGCGTGGCCATTACAGTCCCGGCCCAGTTCGCTGATAGCCTCGTTACAACCTTGCAGGAGGTCAAATAGATGACGAGCATTCCCGCCTCGGCGATCGTAAATGTGCTGCCGAACGTGATCACCGCTGGCGGATCGGGCCTCGACCTTGTCGGCCTGTTCTTGACCAACAATACGCAGGTTCCGACTGGCGCAGTTCTTTCGTTCGCCAACAAGACCGATGTAGCAACCTACTTCGGCGCCACCTCGACCGAAGCCGGGCTCGCAGCCACCTATTTTGCGGGCTATGACGGCTCGACGATCAAGCCTGCAAAGCTGCTGTTCTACCGCTATGCGACGGCGGCTGTTCCGGCGTGGCTGCGCGGCGGCAATGTCGGCGCAGGCACCCTCGCCGCGATCCAGGCGCTTTCGGGTACGCTGACGATCAGCGTCAACGGAACGAACAAGACCTCGGGCGCGATCGATCTTTCGACTGCAACCAGCTTCAGCAATGCCGCGACGATCATCCAGGCCGCGTTCACCGCGCCGGGCTTCACGGTAGCCTTCGATTCCGTCTCTGGCGGCTTCGTGTTCACCAACACCTCGACCGGCGTCACCTCGACCATCGCCTTCGCCGCGACCGGCGCGCTGGCGACCGGGCTCAAGCTGACCCAGGCCATCGGTGCCGTTGTCAGCCAGGGTTCGGATGCCATGACCCCGGCCGCAGCGATGAACACCATCATCGGCTCGACGCAGGATTTCGTCAGTTTCGCCACGGTCTTTGCGCCCACCGATAGCGATAAGCTTGCCTTCGCAGCGTGGGTCAATGCTCAGCCCAACCGCTATCTCTATGTCTGCTGGGACGCCAACACGGCTGCGACCAATCCCGGCGATACCAGTTCGTTCGGCGCGCTGGTCAAGGCCGATGCCTATTCCGCGGTTGTCGCGATCTACGATCCGGCCAATGGGGTCAACGTGGCCGCCTTCCTGATGGGGGCCATCGCCTCGGTCAACTTCGGCGCGAAGAACGGCCGCGCGACCATGGCGTTCCGCACCGGGGCCGTGATCCCCGGCGTCACCAACCAGTCGACCGCCGACAACCTCAAGGCCAACGGCTACAACTTCATCGGCGCCTACGCGACCGCCAACGACGGGTTCGTGTTCTTCTATCCCGGTCAGGTCAGCGGTCCCTTCGAATGGATCGATAGCTGGATCGGCCAGGTGTGGATGAACAACGCCTTCCAGCTCTCGCTAATGAGCCTGCTGACCAGCATCGGTTCAATACCCTACAATGACGACGGCAAAGCGCTGATCGCCTCGGCCTTGCGCGACCAGATCGACGCCGCCCTCAACTTCGGCGCGATCCGCGAAGGCGTGCCGCTTAGCGCGGAGCAGAAGGCCAAGATCAACTATGCCGCAGGCGGCAACATTGCCGATACGGTCGAGCAGCGCGGTTGGTACGTGCTGGTCGGCGATGCCAGTGCGCAGGTTCGCTCCGCGCGCGGCTCACCGCCGATCAACGTCTGGTACACCGATGGCCAGAGCGTCCAGCAGATCAACCTCGCCAGCGTCCTCGTGCAGTAAGGGGCCAAGCACATGAACAACCGCACCCTCACTTCGGCCGACTGCATCCTCCTGCTCGCGGTCAATCCGATCTTCCCGGTGGCGCAGCGCATTCAGGGTTTCTCGGCCGATGACGTGTTCGATACCGAGCCAGTGCAGACCGGCGAAACCTCCATGGGCGTCGATGGTCGGCTGTCGGCGGGTTATACCCCGGTCCCGGTGCCGATGAACATCTCGCTCCAGGCAGATTCGCTCTCGAACGACTTCTTCGAGTTCTGGGCCGACTACGAGCGCGGCACGGGCCAGAAGCTGGTCGCGACCGGGACCGTGCTGCTGCCCGCGACCAAGCGGCAGTACGCGATGACGCGCGGCTTCCTGCGCATGGTCCCCCTGACTCCCTCGGCCAAGAAGATACTCCAACCCCGGCGCTACACGGTCGAATGGGAGCGCGTCAGCCCGGCCCCCCAGTTCTGATCGGATGATCCATGCGCAAGCACAAGGTAGTGACCATCACGGCCCCCGGGCGTGATTACGGCAAGGCGTTCCTGATCCTCGAAAAGTCGGCTTTCGAAACCGAGCGCTGGGCAACCCGCGCGCTGCTCGCGCTTAGCCGGGCCGGTGCCGATGTTCCCGACGATGCGCTTCACGCCGGCGCGCTGGGCGTGCTGATCGCCGGGCTGGGCGGCCTGCGCAAACTGCCCTTCGAAGATGCCGAAGTGCTGCTTGCCGACATGATGCCCTGTGTCAGTTTCGTGCCCGATGCGAACGTCAAGGACCCGGCCAACCCCGATCGTCCGATGACCCGCCCGCTGCTGCTCCCCGATGAGCGCGGCGACGGCGACATCGAGGAACTCGGGACGTTGCTCAAGGTGCGCGAGGAGGTGCTCGAACTGCACCTGGGTTTTTCTCCGGCCGCCGTTCTCTCGAGCTTGGTAGCGGCGGCGGACCCGATTTCGAGCCAGTCCGGTTCGCCAACGTCCCCCAGACCTGCGCGCAAGTCGTCGCGGCGGAAGGAGCCAGCCTGATCGAATTGCAGACCGTCTACAGTCTCGAGGACGTCTACGACCTGCTCGAGATTGCGATGGTCCACTCCGAGAACGAGCGGCGGATGATGCAGGCCGCCGACAATGGCGGTTAGCCTGTCCTTACAGGATCGAAAGCCGCCCAGCCCATGAACATCGTCGACGCCTTCGTTGTGACCTTCGGCCTCGATTCCTCCGGGTTCAAGAAGGGCGAAAAGGACGTTTCCGAGGCCACCCGCAAGATGCGCGAGGCCAACAAGCGCGCCTTCGACGAAATGGAGCAGCGCGGCAAGAAGGCCGCCGAAGCGTTCCGCTCGGTGCGCAACGAAACGGTCGGCATGTTCCTCGCCTTCATGGGCGCCAGCTCGCTCACCGGCATGATCGGCGGGATGTTCAAGGCATCGGTATCCGCCGACAGGCTCGGGCAGTCGATGGGGGTCTCGGCCGCGCGGGTTCGGGCATGGCGCCAGGCGATGAAGGAGGTGGGCAGCGATCCCTCGCAAGGCGATGCCGCGCTGCAGAAGATCGCGCAGGACCAGCAGGATTGGCGGCTCACCGGGCAGACCGCGTCCGATGCACAATACCGCCGGTTCGGGATCACTCCATCCGACCTGATCAACAAGGACGCGTCCGACATCCTGCTCAAGATTTCGAAGGCCGGCGAAGGGATGAAGAAACCGGAGTTCGCGCGGCGGCTGCAGATGATGGGTTTGTCGCAGGACGTGGTGAACCTCCTGATGCAGGGCCATGATGCCGTGTCCCGGGCCATCTCGACCGGCGAGAAGAACGCCGCCCTCCTGAAGGATCAGGAGAAAAACATGCAGGATCTGCAAAAGACGATGGCCGACCTGCAGAACACCATCGTCAACAAACTAGTCCCGCCGCTTGCCGACATTGCCGGTGTGCTCAATCGTTGGCTGGGCGGTAAGGACAGCTCCGCTCCGACCAAGGGTGGAGACGAACACGTTTGGGGTATTCCCGGCATCTTCGAATTCAAGCATCCGGGCAACAAAGCACCCCGTTCCGCTCCCTCGTCCGGATCGACTAGCGGTGCGCACCCGGGCGGCGATCACCCCAGTTCAGCTAATGAAGGCACGATCCATCATTTCCTGACCGGCAAGGGTGCGGCGGCGGGAACCGCATCCGGCATCCTCGCCGGGATCGTTGCAGAAGGCGGAACGCTCGGCATGGCCGCCAATGGTGCGTTCGGCATCGGGCAGTGGCGCGGCGAGCGGGCCAAGCGACTGTTCTCGCGCTTCGGGCGCAATCCCGGTCTGATGCAGCAACTCGAGTTTCTGTGGTGGGAACTGACCGGCGGCGATCGCGGCGGCAGGAGCGTCCTTTCGCAGAAAAGCGCTTCCTCGGCCCTGATGGCCTATATCACCAATTTCATGCGCCCACAGGGGCAACGGTGGGAGCACAGGTCTGATTGGGCCGCTGATATCCAGCGCGGACAACGCTTCCTGCGCACTCATGGCGGCGGTACCACGGTCCATATCAGCCAGGTCACGATCCACACCAAGGCCACCGATGGCAAGGCTGTCGCCCGCGACTTCCGCGCCGAACTTGGCCGGCGCACGATGGTCAATCAGGCCAATTCCGGGTTGATGGCGTAATGGCCGGGCCGATCTATCCCGATGTCCCGGCATCCGAGGGCGTTCCTCCAGTCAAGCGCGGCACCGACAGCCTCGGCGGCGGCACGACCGATGCGATCAGCTCCGACAGCATCACGGTCACCGCCAACCGCGGCAACAAGTGGGGCATCTATACCGCAGGCGGCAAACTGGCGCTTGAGGCCGACACGATCGTCGCGGTCGGCTTCGACGGCGAATACCGCATCGCCGATTTCCCGATCGAGGAAGGCGGGTTCGAAAGCTACGACAAGGTCGCGCTGCCCTTCGAAACCCGCGTGGTGATGACCAAGGGCGGAGACCGCGCCGCGCGCCAGGAATTCCTGACCGCGCTCGATGATCTGCGCAGCGACCTCAAGCTCTACAATGTCGTCACCCCGGAGCGGACCTATCTCAACGTCAATGTCGCCCGCGTCAGCCTCGACCGCACCCGCGAGCAGGGTGCCGGGCTGGTCACCATCGAAGTACGGCTGCGCGAAATCAGGCAGAACGCCACAGCATCGTTCTCGAAGACCAAGGAGCCTGCCAGCGCCGACACGGTGAATAATGGTGCCGCGCAGGCCACGCCCTCTGCGACCGGAACGGACGGCGTCAAATGAGCGCGTTCCAGATCCCGCTGATCGCGCGCCCGTCGCAGACCGTCACCGTGCAGCTCGGCACGCTCAACAGCCGGATCAAGGTCTACCAGAAGCGCACCGGGCTCTATCTCGACCTGCACGTCAACAACCGCGCCGTAGTGCTTGGCGTGCTGTGCCGCGACCGCGTGTACCTTCTGCGCGGGATCGATCCGACCTTCCAAGGCGATCTCTGCTTCGTCGATACCCAAGGGCTCGACGATCCGGTCTACAGCGGCCTTGCCGACCGGTTCCAGTTGCTCTGGAACCTGTGATGACGTTTTCGCGGCGCATCATAAACCTGCAATTTCGGCTTGGTCAGGGCGACTTCGGAGAAGATGGATCGGACACGATATCTCTGGAAGGACTGCGTTGCACCGCCAACATTACCCAGGCCGGCGGCGCGCAGCCTTCGCAGCTCGATCTGCGCGTCTGGGGCATGACGCTCGACCAGATGGCCAAGCTGACCGTGCTCAACAAGCTGGCCTATAGCGAGTTCGTCCAGAATACGGTTACGGTGCAGGCCGGAGACGAGGATTCCGGCGTCGCGGTCTGTTTTCAGGGGACCATCGCCGAAGCATGGGCCGATGGCCGCGAGCCCGCCGACATGGTCTTTCAGGTGTCGGCGTTCGCAGGGCTGTTCGCGAAGATGAAGCCGATCCAGCCTACAAGCTACAATGGATCGGCCGACGCCGCGCTGGCGCTCTCCGGCATTGCCCAGCAGATGCAATTGGGTTTCGAGAACAGCGGGGTCACCGCCAAGATCGACAACCCCTACTGGCCCGGCGATCTCGGATCGCAGCTTGACCAGATATGTCGCGCAGCGCACTGCGAATATGCGATCGACGATATCAACCAGGTCCTCGCCGTCTGGCCCAAGGGCAAGTCGCGCAATGGCGATTCCCTGCGCCTCGCCGCCGATAGCGGAATGGTCGGCTATCCGTCCTTCACCCAGAATGGCATCCAGTTGACCGCGCTCTACAACCCCAGCCTCGCCTTCGGCCTGTCATCGGGGCGCAGCATCAATGTCGAGAGCCAGCTGAAACCCGCCAATGGCGCATGGGTCATCGCCGCAGTCGCGCACAACCTCGAATCCAACATGCCGGGCGGCGCGTGGTTCACGCAGGTTGAGTGCGGCTATCTGGGGCACATATGACCGAACGGCTGCACACCTTCGCCGAGTTGGGCGATACTCACGGGGACTATGGCGCGGCGACAGCGGTAGTGCGCCAGTTGATGAACCGCATGGCCACTGCGACGCTGGTCAAGGTCAAGAAAGTCAGCGCGGATACGGTCGATGTCCAGCCCATGGTCCACCAGATCGACGGCGATGGGAAGGCTACCGACCACGGCACGATCCACGCCATTCCGTGGTTTGCGCTACGCGCCGGCAACTCCGCCGTCCTGCTCAAGCCCAAGGTTGGCGACATCGGCCTCGCGATCTTCTGTCATTCCGACATTTCCAAGGTCAAGAAGACCAAGGCCCCCGCAACGCCCGGAAGTAGGCGCCGCTTCGACTGGGCCGACGCGCTCTACCTGGGCGGGTTCCTCGGGCCCACGCCAACGCAGTTCATCACGGTCGACGATGATACCGGGATCACGATCACCGGAACCTCAAGCCATCCGGTCACGATCAACGCGCCGGGCGGCCTGACGATCAACGGCGACATCACACTGACTGGCAAACTGACCGCCAGTGATGACGTGATCGCCAGCGGCAAGAGCCTCAAATCGCATACCCATGGCGGGATCCAGACGGGGAGCGGCACATCCGGACCTCCATCGTAATCTAAGATTACAATGGCAACCACCCTCCTCCTCGACCGCGGCACATGGGATTGCTGTCTCGATGCCAGCGGCAACATCGCGCTCGCGTCCGAGCCCTACAGCAAGGAGCAAGACGTCGCCTCGGAATGCCGCGTGTTCGAGGGTGAGTGCTACTATGACACCACGATCGGCATCCCCTATTTCGGAGCGATCCTCGGTGCGGCGGTCCCGATCCAGATCATCAAGGAAAAGCTGATCACCGCTGCGCAGCGCGTCCCCGGCGTCGGCAAGGTGACGGTCTATCTCACCGACATCAGGGACCGTGCACTTGGCGGCCAGGTCCAGTTTGACGGCGGAGTTGTCGCGCTATGACCAATGTTCCCGCCGCCGTATTCGATCCGGTCGGCCTGATCATCCCATCGGAGAGCGATATCAAAGCCGGTCTGTGGGCCGATTTCCAGACCGCGTTCGGCGGTGCGCTCAACGAATCCGACGCCACACCGCAGGGCCAGATCGTCGCAGCGCTGACGGCGGTGATCGGTGCCAGCAATGACCTGTTGCTGGAATACGTCAACCAGGTCGATCCGGCGTTCTCATCGGGCCGGATGCAGGATGCTATCGCGCGGATCTACTACCTCACCCGAAAGGAAGCGCTCGACACCATCGTCACCTGCACATGTACGGGCGCGGCAGGCGCGGTCATCCCGCAAGGAAGCCTTGCCATCGCCAGCGACGGCACGGTCTATGCCAGCCTCTCGGCCGCGACGATCCCGCCGGGCGGCTCGATCTCGGTTCCCTTTTCCGCGATCACGCCGGGACCGATCCCGTGCCCCGCAGGTAGTCTCAACGCAATCTACCGCGCGGTTTCGGGCTGGGACACGGTCTACAATACCGCCGATGGCGTGCTGGGGCGCGATACCGAGAGCCGCGCGCAATTCGAGGCGCGACGCGCGGAATCGGTCGCGGTCAATGCGACCGGCATCCTTCCCGCCATTCGTGGCGCGGTGATGAACGTTGCGGACGTGGTCGACGCCTATGTGACCGAGAATTCAACCGCGACGACTGCGACGATCGGCTCGGTCAGCATCGCGGCGCGCTCGCTCTATGTTGCGGTATATGGCGGAGCCGATGCTGACATTGCCGCCGCGATCTGGTCGAAAAAGCCGCCGGGCTGCGGCTATGTCGGGGGAACGACCGTCACAGTCGTCGACAACAGGTCCGGGTACAACCTGCCCTATCCGTCCTATTCGGTGAAGTTCCAGCGCGCGGCGGCGTTGCCGGTCTACATCGCGGTCACAATTGCCAACAACGGCCTGGTGCCCAGCGATGCCGTCGCGAAAATCCGCGCAGCGGTGCACGCGGCGTTCAGCGGCGATGATGGCGGCCCGCGCGCCCGGATCGGCTCGACGCTCTATGCGCTGCGCTACGTCGCCGGAATCCAAGGCGCGGGAAGCTGGGCGCAGATCATCTCGATCACCATCGG
The DNA here is from genome assembly GCA_028868335.1 of Sphingomonadales bacterium. Classification (GTDB taxonomy): domain Bacteria; phylum Pseudomonadota; class Alphaproteobacteria; order Sphingomonadales; family Sphingomonadaceae; genus Novosphingobium. The sequence continues at coordinate 32,052 of JAGWUU010000003.1, forward strand.
CACGAGCGCTAGCCCCACGGCGGCGGACATCCTGATCCCGATCGACAAGATGCCGACGCTCGATGATGCCAACATCACGGTAACGCTGGCGTGAGCACGCTGACATCAACCGGCGAGTTCCCCATTGCCTACACCGGCGAGGACGACGGCATTCAGCCACTGTTCCTCGATCCGCGCGCGATCGTCATCAGCCAGTATGCCAACAGCCCGGTATTGCTCGCGCTGCTCGACGCGCTTGGGCAGGCGCTTGACCGCCTCGCGCGCTTCAATGCGTTCTATGATGCGATCTGGAATGTGCTGACTGCGAACAGCCACGGCCTCGATGTCTGGGGGCGCATCGTCGGGGTCAGCCGAAACCTCTACATCCCGCCGACCGATACGCCGCCTCCGCCTAATTACCTGGGTTTCTCTGCGATGACCGATGCCACGCCGTTCGGGACGGGCATCTTCTACGGGGCCAGCGGGTTCAGCGGAGGCGGGGTCCATGCCCCCAACTTCAGTCTGACCGACCTGGTCTACCGCAGGCTGATCCTCGCCAAGGCTGCGCTCAACATCACCAACAGCGCCATTCCGGCGATCAACGCGATCCTGATCGCTCTCTTCCCCGGCTACGGCAACGTCTACGTGCGCGACAACACCGACATGACAATGACCTTCGTCTTCGGCGCCGCCTTGTCGAAAGTAGATTATGCGATCGTCACGCAGTCGGGGGTGCTCCCCAAGCCTGCCGGCGTCTCGTTCACAGTGGAGCACCCGTAGCCATGCAGACCAGCGACCTTCCCGCCAGGTTCAAGATACCCTTCGCGAACGGTGCCGGGTCCGGCTACATCCGGCCCATCCCCGACGCGCATCAGACCGCGACCAGCACCGACGCACCGGCCAGCTTCACCGATGGTTTCCCGCCCGAGACGTTCGTTCCCCAGGCATCGGGCGGCGTGCCGCCGTCGGGAGCCGATTTCAACGGCATCTTGAGCATGATCTCGAAGTGGGCGCGCTGGCAGGCAGCTGGCGGCCCGGCGATCTTCGACAGCGCTTTCAGCACGGCTGTCGGCGGCTATCCCAAGGGCGCCAAGCTCGATTCGACGGTCACCCCCGGCCTCGTCTGGATTTCGACGGCGGACAACAACACGACCGATCCGGACGGCGGCTCCCCGGCCAACTGGCTGAAGATGACCACGCCGGGCGGTTGGAATTCCTCGCTCTCGACCAACGGCTACCAAGTATTTCCGTCCGGGTTCATGGTCCAATGGGGCATCAACCGCTCGTATCATTCGGGCGAGGGCGGCGTGTACCAACCTTTTTCGATCCCGTTCCCGACCGCGTGCTTCGCGGTGATCGCGACCGAGTATGTCATCAACCCGAATGACACCGGGAACGACATGTGGGCGCACGTCTCGAGCCGCACGGTATCGGGGTTCTACTACAACTACGGCGCGGCGAGCGGCGGCAATAACGGCGAGGGGTTCGACTTCCTCGCGATCGGGGCATGACCATGACCACGATGAGACAACTCGAAACGGAGACGCGCTCGACGATGACCAAGCTCGAATGGGGGGTGCTGTTCTCCGTCATCGCCAGCGCGGCAAGCATCGTGTTCTCCGCCGGGGTCATCTGGACCACGGTAAAGGTGCACGACAGCCGCATTGCCCAGCTCGAGACGACGGCGAATTCCAACAACGACCGCCTGGCGCGAATTGAAACCAAGCTTGACGTGATCCTTGCGGACCGAACCGAGGGGGGCAGACGATGATGCAACTGATCGACGACGCGCGACAATTCTGGCGCTTGTGGAGCGTGCGGATCATGGCGATCCCGGTGCTGCTCGCCGGAGCCTATGCCAGTAGCCCAGCGGTGTTCACCGGGCTCATCGCCTACGTTCCGGAGAAGTGGCGCCCGCTGGCGCTGTTCCTGGGGACGGTGGTGATGTCGGGGATCGGGACGCTGGCCCGCGTGGTCAAGCAGGGTCCGCGCGATGCCTGACCAGCCTCAATCCCCGCCGCGCTTTGTCCCGATGGCGCCGGACAAGCCGAGCGGAAAGGCGGTGCTGGTCGGCACGGTCGGGACCAGTGCGGCGGCGCTGTTGCTCGCGATGGTTGGGGCGTGGGAAGGCAAGCGCAACGACCCTTATGCCGATATCGTCGGCGTGATGACGGTCTGTTACGGCGAAACCCATGTCGCGATGCGCCGCTACAGCAATGCCGAATGCAGCGACATGCTCGCCGGCTCGATTGCTGACCACGCCCGCCCGGTGCTGGCGCGCAATCCCGAACTGGCCGGGCACCCAGAGCAGCTCGCCGCCGCCGTGTCTCTGGCCTACAACATCGGGCCTGCCGCCTATGCGCGGTCGAGCGCGGCGCGGCTGTTCAGCGCGGGCCAGTGGCGCGAGGCCTGCGATTCGTTCCTGAAGTGGAGTTACGCGGGCGGGCGGCAGGTCAAGGGCTTGCTCAAGCGCCGCCAGGCCGAGCGCGCCATGTGCGTGAGAGGACTGCCATGACCACGGTTCCACCGGTCAACCAGCGGGGCAGCGCTCCGGCAGTGTTCACCCCCGACTTCCACGAGGATGACGAGAACGAGCGCGGCGTCCGTCCGGGCCTGTTCCACTATTACACAGCCTATGCCGACGAGGGCCACGCGAAGGCCGGTATCCTGTTCGGGTGCCCGTGCGGCTGCGGATCGCTGTTCCACATCGGGTTCGATACCCATGAGGCCAAAAGTCCGCGCTGGCATTGGGACGGCAACGTGGAGACGCCAAGCTGCACCCCGTCAATCCTGATCTACCAGATGAACGACAAGGGCGAGCGGATCGGCGAGCACTGGCATGGCTTCCTGACAGCCGGGGAGTTTCGTTCGTGCTGACTGCAATCCTCCTCCGTCTCCTCCCCCTCTGGAACTGGCTGCGCGGGGCCGCTGGGGCGCTGCGTGGCCTCATAGGCCGCTACCCCCTGCAAGCGGCCCTGATCGCGTCGCTGTGCCTCTCTGGCTGGCTGTGGCACGGCTGGGATCGCGAGAAGGCGCACCATCTTTCAGACCGCGCCGCCGCAGAGGAAACCATGCGCCAGTTTCGCGCGGCCTCGGACGCCAACGCCGCCGCCGCGATTGCCCAGGTCAAGGCGGCAGAGGCGCGGTCGGCGCAACAGGCAAAGGACAACACCCATGTCGAAACTGAAATCCGCACCGTGTATCGCGATCGCGCTGGGGCTTATGCTGACCGGATGCGCCTCGACCAGGTATGTCGCAGCGACCCCGCCGCCGCTACCCAAGATCACCCTGCCCCGCTCGATCACGGCCCCGGTGGTGAAGCCGTCGTTCTTGAACGCGCCGACTTCGACCAGCTCGTCGCCAATACCGCGCGGCTAGAGGCGGCGCATGAGTGGGGCGAGGGGCTGATCAGGGATGGGGCTGCGGTGGCTCTGCCGGAGCTGGTGCAATAAGGCCGGTCAGTTCGGTCGGCGCGCCTGCCGAGCCAACAAGGTCGCCGCGCTCTGCCCGACCGACACCGGCCCTTCGCTCGACAGCACGAAGTCAGCCGCCGCCATCAGCGCAACGCCATCCGCTTCGCTGTCGTCAAGTTCGACCGGCGGTGACCCCGCTGCTTCCCACCGCTCGCGCAGTTCTTCCGAACCGTCCATGATTGCAAGTTCAAGCACGCGCAGATCGTCCCACGCGCCTTGCGGCACCCGGTTGCGCCCCGATGACCATGATTTTACGGTGTCGAGCCGAACCCCGTGAAGCGCTGCCGCCCCGGACTGGGTTAGTCCGAGGCGGGCGAGGCAGGCGGTGTAGATGGTCTTCATCAGTATGCCCCGCAAAGGATCGCGATGTCTCCGCCTTCGGGGTTGCACCATCCTTCAGTGGCTGCGCGGTTCGCGGCAGACCGCGCCTCGATGTAAACGAGTGCGAGTCCGGTCATTCCAGCCTCATCGTCGAGTTCCTGCAACTGCACCATGTAGGTCGCTTCAGCTTCGATCGGGTTGGCGTCAGCAGCTTGAAAAACAGCCAGCGCGGCGTCCTCGGCGCGGGATTCATCGGACGCGTCTCCGCGACCCAAGTTCCACTCGATACCGATGTGCATGGACTTGAACATTCGAGGTCTCCTTACCTATCGCGGTGGGCCGTCCCTCCGCTCTTGATGAACACAGAATACACCTATCGTGTATTAAGTCAAGCATCAATCGCACTCGGTTCGTCGCATTTTTCTGCTCATTGCCTCCCCAGATCCAGGCGCCAGATAGCCTCCCGCTCCGCCGCCTCGCGATGGGCGGCAAGATGCCGGACCAGCACGTCAGCCGCGCCGGAGGTAAAATCTTCGCATGAGATGCCGAGGGCGTGCGCGAGTTCGGCGGATCGATCCTTGTCGGCCTGCGTCACCTCAACCATCGGTCTTGTCCTTCAATGCGCGGATTGCCCTATATAGGCTTTTCCCTGCGGCATAGCGCGGTTCCTGCATCGTGCCATGCGGAAACCACGCCTCGGCCTCTGCCGCCGCCTCGTCCAGCGCCTTGGCCCGCGCTTCGGCTTCGCGGTTGGCGATGATGGGGAGGATGGCGCGGGCGCTGTGTAGGTAGTGACGACGCGCCTGTTCGGCATCGTGATCTTCATAGAAGGCAGCAACACAACTTCCACTGTCGCAATAGCCTTCGTCAGGATTGGCATCGACGCCGCAGACTTCATCGAAGTCCAGACCCTCGGCATCGGCCAGCTTACGCGCCAGTTCCTCAACCAGCGCGTCGTCAGTGGTCGGTCCGGTCATGGCTGTTCTCCGAAGTAGGCGCGGGCGCGCAGCACATTCCATGCGAAGTCAGTCCCTAAATCGTCGCGCGTAAGGTCAATCTCTGTGAACGGTCGCAAAGCCCCCTCCGCCTTCGCCAGCTTCTCGCGCAGGTCGAGGATTTCGGCCAGTGGGTTTTCCATCCCGTGCGGGACAAAGATACTTCTGACGTGATGCAGAAGCCCCTCGCTGTTGTCCGTAGTTAAATCTCGCATGTCGCTGTCCACTTTGGACCAAACGACCACACCGTCTCGTTCAAAGACACGAACTGGAATACCGGGATCAAATCTGATCGATATAGCATCAGACTTGGCCCGCTCCACAATATCGCTTTGGTCAGTCATGGCGGACTCCTCGGTTTTCGATCCGCTGTAGGAACTCCGTGACGTTGGCGCGCCATGTAGGATAAGGAATAGGCATACCGACTGTTCGCTCCAAAAGATCGACAGCCTCATCCCTCTCCGCGATGATCCCCGCGACGTGTTCATCGACAGCTTTCTGGATGACGGTAGCGGTGTGCCCAGGGAAGCCACCTGCTTGGTAGTAGGATATGGCTTCTGCCCACACCTTCATCGCATCGAAGGCGGGTTTGGTTTGGTCAGTCATTGGGTTAATCCAGTCCGGTTTCGAGGCGCGCTTTGCTGACGAGGTTCGCCATTTCGCGGAACGTGTCGGCCAGTTCCTTTCGCCGCTCCTTCGACTTCGGGAGCCGGAACGTCACGGCGCTGCGGTCATCGTCGGCGGGAGGATGGTGCAGCCTGTCGCTGCTATGCAGGATCATCTGGACGGCGCTATAGACCAACCCGGTGTTGCTCTCCTTCTCGATCAGCAACACTTCTGGGGTCAGTTCCTGACTGTAGACGTTAATTCGCATCATCGTTCTCCTTCATCGCTTCGTGAGCGCGGATAGCTGCGGCTGTTTGCGTTTTCCGCGCGGCTTCGGTCCATGGCTCAGCCCAGCCATCGACCACTTCGAGGCGAGTTTTCAGGCGTTCAATCACGGCTTCGATGGCGGGATTTTTAGCATAGAGAGGAGTTTCTTCCCATCCCCAACCAAGCAACTGGTGGTGTGCTGCATCCCGATGCTCGTGAATATAATGTTGGCCATCGGGGCCATCATACATCCATGCGAGCGGCGTCAACTCGTCGTTCGTGGTCATGTCAGGTGGTCCTTTCAAACAGCAGTTTCGGTTCGGTCGGGTGCTTGTCGTCACGCAATCGAGATGCCCGCGACCACGACCCGCCCGCCGTCTCTGCGATGCACTTCCACCCAGCAGCGGCGAGCGATGTTCCCGGCTCGCGCTTCAAAATGTATGTGCCGATCCGGGTGTAGCCGAGCGCGAACGCGGCGCGGGCGGCGCGGCCATAGAGGAATGAGGGGGCATTCGGCGTTCCATCGGTGCAGAGCCGGGTCACTTCCAAGGTGCGCCCATCATCGCGCCGACGTGCGACAGGCCGGCCGACGATCACGACGCCGACTAGCGCCTCGTCGAGAATGGCCCCAATACTGAACTTGTGGCCGACTGGCGGGGTGTGATGCCGGTGATGCTGGCGCACGAACTCAGCTGCTTCCGCGAAGTCGAGAGGGACGGCGCGAAGTCCCACCCCTCCCCCCTGCGAGACAGCGGGGCGCGTCATGCAGCTTCACCCGCGCACCACAGCCCGCATTCCGCGTCCATTTCTGGATCATCATCGAACAGGCCACCTGCGAACAGATCGGGTTGGCGCTGCACGTCGCGGATCAATTCGGCG
>JAGWUU010000392.1 GCA_028868335.1 Sphingomonadales bacterium
GCCTCGCCGCTTTCCAGGCGATGCGTGCAGCCAAGTGCCACAGCGTCGCAATTTTCGCACAGCGCCGCCACGGTCCGCCAGCCGATAGCACGCAGACGCGCGGCGTGATCCGGGTCGTGGCCAAGCGGCAGGAACAGGGTGTCGCGTGCCGGTTCGGCCTCGGCCAGAGCATCGATCAGCGCATCGGGATAAAGCGAGAAACCGATCGCCGGCTCGTCGTTGCCGCCAGGTGCGTTCGACTTGATGCTGTAGCTGCCCCCGCGTCCCAGGGTGCCGGGCACGCCATCGGCATAGATCGAAAAGCCGAACCATGACTGGTATTCGAAGCCGTGGCGTTCCGAGGGATCGAGGGTGATCCGGGTCGTCGCACCAACGCGCGCAGCGATCTGCCGCAGCGCCGCGATGCGACCGGAAAGCGCCCCTCCGGCGTCGATCGCCGCGAGCCGTTCGATCGCCGCATCGAATGGCCCGATCGCAGTGAGCAGCGGCAGGTAGGCTTCCCCCCCGGCGCTGACCAGTCCGCCAGCGTCCTTGGCGTCCAATTCCCGGCGCACGGCCTCGATCCGGTCGGGGGCGAGCGGCAGCGCCTTTGCTGCCAGCATGTCCACCAGGTCGGGCAAGGTGAAATCGACCGACACACCGGTCGCGCCCGCGCTGCGCAGGGCTTCGATGGCCACAGCGACGATTTCACCCGCGGCGGCAACACCTTCTGCGCCGATCAGTTCGGCGCCGAGCTGCAACCTCTCGCGGGTCGGATCGAGCCCGTCGCCCTTGATGGTGACGACTTGCCCGGCATAGCACAGCCGCAGCGGCCGCGCCGAGGCGGCGAGGCTGGTCGAGGCGATCCGGCCAAGCTGCGGCGTCATGTCGCTGCGCAGGGCCAGTGTGCGCAGGCTTGCCGGATCTACGAAGCGGAACATCCGCCGCGGCTGAACCCCGGCCATGCGGCTGGCGAGCGACTTTTCAAACTCGATGGTCGGCGGCTGAACGCGGTCGTAGCCGTGGGCATCCAGCACGTCGAGCGCGGCGCGCGTCACCCGCGCGGCAACCGCCGCGCTGGCGGGGAGACGGTCTTCAAGCCCTTCGGGCAACAGGTCGCGGTCGGTTTCTTGCATCGGTGCGGTCCTTAGCTGCTCATCGTCGCGGCGCAAGGCCCAGCGGTTCAGGCGACCAGTGCGGCGAACATCGCGGCGGTCGCCAGCGCGCCCAACACCGATCGCACCGCGTGGCGGCGGTTCCATATCCGCAGCAGTTCGGCCGACTGCGGGTCCGACCCTGGCTCGCCCGCCTCCAGCCGATGATTGGTCGGCATGATCGCGAGCAGGGTGAACGGCCAGTTGGCCAGCATCAGCAGCCCGCCAAGCCACCAGCCCGCTCCGCCCGAAAGCCACCCCTGCGCGAAGGCCAGCAGGCCCGACACCACCGCCAGGCTGGATTGCATGGCAAAGCCGCGCCGATAGGATGGGCGCCATTGATGCACCGTTTCCACCAGCGGCAGTCCCATTCGCGCGGGGTGTTCGGCAATGTTGATATAGACCGCCGCCCCGGCAAAAGCCGAGGCGGCAATCAGGGCAAGAAGACCGATGACCATCACGCAATCCCTTCGTTGAGTGCAGTTCCGGTCTGGTCCTTAACTCAAAACGCCAGCGCCATCACCCGCTTGACGCCGGGCAGGCTCTTGGCCTGATCCAGCACCGTCGCGGCGACAGGGCTATCAACCGACAGCAGCAGC
>JAGWUU010000123.1 GCA_028868335.1 Sphingomonadales bacterium
TTCGGCGGTGTGGGGGATGATGTTGAGGTGGAAGGTGCAGGTGCCGTCGGCGTGGTCGTCGACCGCGTTCACAGTCAGCGACACGCCATCGACCGTGATCGACCCCTTGACCGCGATGTAAGGTGAAATCTCGGCAGGCGTGGTGACGGCGAGGTGGAGCGAACCGCCCACTTCCTCGCGCAGCGCGATCCGCCCCACGGCATCGACGTGGCCGGTGACGATGTGGCCGCCCAGTTCGTCGCCAAGCTTCAGCGCTTGCTCAAGGTTGAGTTGACGCCCGGCGATCCATTGCCCCTGCGCGGTGCGGCTGACAGTCTCGCCCGAGATGTCGACCGCGAACCAAGCCTTCCCCGCCTCGCCGCCACGTTCCACCACGGTCAGGCAGACGCCCGAACAGGCGATCGACGCGCCGATGGCGATATGCGCGGGATCGTAGGGACACTCGATCACGGCGTGGAGATCGCCCCGGTCGGAGGCTTCGCGGATCGTGCCGGTGGCGGTGATAATTCCGGTAAACATCAGGTGCGCTCGTAAACGTCGAGGGCGTCCTTGCCAAGTTGGCGCGTGTCGATGAGACGCCATTCTGGCGACGCAGCCAGTGCCTCGGCGGTGAGTTCGGGCAAGGCAGGGCCGGCGCCGCCAACCGTGAGCGGGGCGCGATAGAGCATCATGCGGTCAACCAGCCCGGCGCCGAGAAAGGCCCGCGCGGCTTGCGCGCCGCCCTCAACCATCAGCGTCTGCGCGCTGCTCATGCCAACGATCGCCTCGGGCGAGGGAAGGGCGCGCCAGCCCGGCGGGGCTTCGCCATGGGTCAGCAGCCAGCGCTGCGGGCTGCGCTCCTCCAATCCGGGCAGGCGCACGTCGAGCCGAGGAGCATCGGCGTCCAGCGTGCCGCGCCCGACCAGGATCGCATCCATCCTCGCCCGCGAGGCATGGACGTGCGCGCGCGCCTCCGGTCCGGTGAGCCACTGCCCTTCGCCCGGCGACGGGGCGAGGCGGCCATCGCGAGACAGTGCCAGCTTGAGCGTAACCTGCGGACGACCAAGCGTGGTGCGGATGAGGTATCCGGCAAGGCTGGCGCGGCATTCCGCGCTGTCGATCTGGTCAACCGTTATTCCGGCCGCGCGGATACGGGCAATGCCATCGCCAGCGGTGCGTGGATCGGGATCGCCACAGCCGACCACCACGCGGGCAAGGCCGCTCGCCGCGACCAGATCGGCGCAGGCGGGCCCGCGCGGGCTTTGGTGGGCGCAGGGTTCCAGCGTGACGTAGAGCGTCGCACCGGCGGCGCCGCCGCCCGCCGCCTCCAGCGCCACCGCCTCCGCATGGGGACGGCCGCCGGGCATGGTCCAGCCGCGCGAAACTACCCGACCGTCCCTGACGATCAGTGCGCCGACCGCCGGGTTGGGGCGCGCCAGCGGCATTCCGCGCGCCGCGAGGGCGGCGGCGGCTGCGAGCCATCGCGCATCGGCGTCAGCGTTCAACCGTGGTCTTTCGGGCGGGTTCGATCAATGCCTCGGCCTTGGCCTTGGCATCGGCATCGGCCTTGGCCTTGTCGGCATCGGCATCGGACTTGATCTTGTCGACGTTGATGCCGCTTGCCCGGCCGAGCGCCATCCATGCGTCCTGCCCGACCTGGTCGTATTCCTTCCACCGCGCCTCGCGGATCTCCTTGCGGCGCTGGTTCTCCTTGATGAAGGCCTGCGTCTCGGCGTCGGTGCGGTGTTCGGGCCATGAGGTGATGTAGGTGATTTCAGGGAGCGCGCGCGGCTTCTTCCAGGTTTCGCCGGTCAGCAGCGAGAACACCGCAAAGGTCGTCACCGCGGCCAGCGCGGCGAAACGCCAGCGGTTGGGGCCGGCCTGCTTGAACACGGTTACGAAATCGCCGATCGCACCCGTCGGGTTGACGTTTTGCCAAAAAGACATGGAGCGCAAGATAGGCCCTGCGGCGCGATTCCGCCAGAGGGCTTAACCGAACGGCAGATAGAGGCCGCGTCCATGCTTCTTGAGCCAGCGGTTGGCGGCGCGAATGTCGCCTTCGTAGAGCTGGTCCAGAAAGGCGTGGAAGCGCGGGCTATGGTCGAAATGGACGAGGTGCGTCACCTCATGCGCGACCACCGAACGGCGCACGAAATCGGGCGCCATGACCAGCCGCCAGTTGAGCCGGATCGTCCCGTCGGGCGCGCAACTGCCCCAGCGGCGCTGGGCGCTGCTCATCAGCAGCTTCGGCACGGGCTTTGCGGCGTGGAGACAATAGTGATCGAGATCGGTTGCGAGCAGGGCGCGCGCCTCGCCCTGAAGCCAGCGGGTCAGCCGGGCAGGGAGCGATTCGGCCGGGCCGCCGACATGAAGCCTGTCGCCGTCGATTACCACCCGGCGCGAGCGGGCCGGATCGTGCGTGATGATCAGGCTTTGGCCGCGAAACAGCACATCGCCGCCATCGGTCGGCCGGGCGGGCTCCGGCAGGGCGGCAAGCTGCGCGGCAAGCCAGCTTGCCTTGCTGCGGGCAAAGGCCAGCGCCTCGGCACTGCGGCCCCACTGCGGCAGGGTGACACGGATCTCGCTGCCGTCCGGGGCAAGCCTCATGGTCATGCGCCGGGCATTGGCGGTGCGGCGGATCACCAGCGGCACAAGCTGGCTACCGATCTCGACGGTGAGAGGCTGATCCTTCGGCTTGAGCAGCCAGTCAATCATCTGCCAGTTCCATGCCCGGCGGCAGGATGATGTGCTGTTCGAGCGGCCCGGCGACCGTTTCGCTGATCGCGCGTCCGCGCACGGAATTGCCGGTGCGGTGAACCTCTTCGGGATCGCCGCAGACCAGGTAATGCCAATCGGGCAGGGGCGCCCCATCGGCGCGCAGCCGATAGGCGCACGTCTCGGGCAGCCAGCCGATGGTCAGCGCCAGCCGCGGCGTCAGCTTGAGGCAATCGGGCACCCGCGCCTTGCGGTTGCGGTAATCGCTGCACCGCGCGCTGGGAATGTCGAGCAGCTTGCAGGCGACATTCGTGGGATAGATCGTGCCGGTGTCCTCGTCCTCGGCCTTGTGGAGGCAGCACTTGCCGCAGCCGTCGCACAACGCTTCCCATTCCGGCCGGGTCAGCCGATCCAGCGGAAGTTCCCAGAAACTGTCGCGAAGGTCCGTCACTTGACCGAGATGGCAAGATCGGCGGCCACCGCCTCGGCGTTCTGGTCGATCGGTAGCGCTTCGACAGGGTTGCCCATGGGATCGAACAGGTAGGCGGCGCGGCTGTGGTCCATCAGGTAGGCGCCACCGGGCAGTTCCTTGCCCTTCAGCGCCAGCGCCTTGAAGTTCTCCACCGCCTCGTCAACCCGGTCCTGGGTGCCGGTCAGGCCCAGCAGGCGGGGTGAGAAAGCAGCGGCGAATTCACCGACCTTGGCAGGCGTGTCGCGCGCGGGATCGACCGAAATGAAGATCGGCTGGACCTTTGCCGCCTTGTCCGCGTGCGCCTTGGCTAAGAGGTTGAAGCCGCGCATCATCACGCCGACGTCAAGCGGACAGGCATCGGGGCAGAACGTGTAGCCGAAGTAAACTATGCGATAGCGCCCGGTGAAATCGGACCACTTGATGGTCTTGCCATCCTTGTTGACCAGGGTGAACGGGCCGCCGATCGCCGATCCTGCCAGGTCGACACCCTGGATGTGGTCGGCGGACTGCTGGTTCGAACAAGCGGAAAGCATGGCCACGCTGCAGGCGAGTGCAAGCGCAGCCAGTCGCGATTTGGTCAATGTCATGGCGTGGCGGTTCATGCTCTGCTAAACCGCGCCGCGCAAGAAGGCTTTGCGCCGATGCGACAGATTGCATCGGGGGCAAACAGGAGGATTTCTAAAGGTGTCGCATTCACGTCTGCTGCGGATCGTCGTCCCGTCACTCGTCGCGGCCAGTCTGGTCTGGACGGTGCCTGCCGCCGCACAGTTTTCCGAGAGCTTCAAGTTCCTTGAATCGGTTCGGAAAAAGGAAGGGCAGGAAGTTACCGACGAACTGGCCAAGGGCGGCCCGAACCTCATCAACACGCGCGACACCACCACCGGCGAGTCAGCGCTGCATATCGTCACCGCCCGCCGCGACGCGACGTGGATGCAGTTCCTCATCGGCAAGGGCGCCAACGTCAATTCGCGGGACAACAAGGGGCAGACCCCGTTGGTGATCGCCAGCAACTACGGTTTTGCCGAGGGAGTTGATCTTCTCGTTACCTATGGCGCCAAGGTCGATGACAGCAACAACGCGGGCGAAACCCCGCTCATAACGGCGGTCCACAACCGCAACGTCGCACTGGTGCGGATCCTGCTCAAGGCCGGGGCAAGCGCGACGCGGGCGGACAATTCGGGCCGTTCGGCGCTCGACTATGCCGAGATGAACGGCAAGGACGCCATCTACACCGAGCTTGATAACAGCCGGAAGGCCAAGACCGCGACCAGCGCCAAACCAACCTACGGGCCCAGCTTCTGACCATGGCCAGCGGGCATGACCTCGCGTCGCTCGATGCCCTGCGCACCGCGCTGGGCGGTGCCATCGCCGAAGCGGCGGTATGGGACGGATGGAGCGAGGCGGCGGTGCGCAACGCGGCGCAGGCGCAAGGGATCGATCCCGATGCCGCGGCCTTTGCCTTCAAGGACGGGCCGATGGCGATGATCGCCGCCTGGATCGCCTCGATCGACGCGGCGATGGCGCGCGAATTACCGCCCGAGGCACTTGCCCCGCTCAAGATTCGCGAGCGGATCCGGCGTCTCGTCCAGTTCCGGCTCGATGCCGCGGTCCCGCACAAGGAGGCGTTGCGCCGCGCCCAGGCGATCATGGCCATGCCGCAGAACGTGCGCAGGGCAATGAAGCTCGGCTGGCACAGCGCCGATGCGATGTGGCGGCTCGCCGGGGATACGGCGACCGACTATAATCACTACACCAAACGGCTGACCCTCGGTTCGCTCTACGCCGCGACCCTGGCGGTGTTTGTCAACGACGCCAGCGAGGACCACGCCGATACCCGCGCATTCCTCGATCGCCGGATCGACGGGGTGATGCGCTTTGAAAAGTTCAAGGCCCGCGTGATGAAGCCGCGCGACGAGGTGTTCAGCCCGACGCGGCTGCTGGGGCGGTTACGCTACCCGGCCCGCTGATTTGACTCCGATCAATTTTGTTGCGAATGACTTGCAATAACCCTCTGCCTATGGCAGCGCGGTTGCAATGACTCTCGATCTCCTCCCTATCGGCCAGTGTGCGCGCATCGTTGCGGTCGATTGGTCCGCGCTGGTCGACGAGGAAGCGCAGCGGTTGCAGGCGCTTGGCATTGACATCGGGGCGCGGGTGTCGGTCGAACATCGCGGGGTATTCTCGGGGAAAGACCCGATCGCCCTGGTGGTCGGGCGGATGACCGTCGCCTTGCGCCGCGCCCACGCGCGGGCAATGAAGGTCGAGGCGTTGTGATGCAGGCGATGCGAAGCGCGGCCCTCGTCGGCAATCCCAATGCGGGCAAGAGCGCGTTGTTCAACGCGCTGACCGGCGCCCGCCAGAAGATCGCGAACTATCCTGGCGTCACGGTGGAGCGCAAGGCTGGCCGCCTGGTCCTGCCCAGCGGCGAACCAATCGAACTGACCGACCTGCCCGGCTCCTATGGCCTTGCCGCGACCAGCCCGGACGAGGAAGTGACCCGCAAGGTGATCCTTGGCGAATTTCCGGGCGAGGCCGCGCCGCAAGTGCTCGTGGTGGTGCTCGATGCTTCGAACCTCGAACAGCATCTGGTCTTTGCGCAGGAGATCATCGGGCTGGGCCGCCCGACCGTGGTGGCGCTCAACATGGTCGATCTGGCCGAACGCGACGGGCTGGTGATCGCCCCCGCCGCGCTGCAAGAGGCGTTGGGTGTGCCGGTGATCCCTACGGTCGCGGTGCGCCGTCGCGGCCTGGCCGAGCTTGCCGACGCGATCGCCGCGGCCGAGGAGCGCCCGGCCGAGCATCATCGCCCCCACACCACGCTGATCGAACGGCGCGTTACCGCCCACGCGATTGCCGAAGGCGCGATCGTTTCGGAAACCGCGCGCCACCGGATCCACGCGCGGCTTGATCGGTTGCTGCTCAATCCCTGGCTGGGGCCGATGATCCTGTTCGCGCTGCTGTTCGTGATGTTTCAGGCGGTGTTTGTCGGCGCAGCGCCGTTTCAGAAGGTGTTGCAGGGCGGGGTCGACTGGATCGGTGGCGAGGTTCGTGCCCTCTTTGCGCCGTCGCTGGCGCGCGACCTGATCACCGATGGCGTGCTCGCCGGGGTCGGTTCGGTGGTGGTGTTCCTGCCGCAGATCGTGATCCTGTTCTTCTTCATCCTGACGCTCGAAGCGTCGGGCTACATGGCCCGCGCAGCCTTCCTGATGGACCGGCTGATGGCCCGGGTCGGGCTGTCGGGGCGGAGCTTCATCCCGCTGCTCTCCAGTTTTGCCTGCGCCGTGCCCGGGATCATGGCGACGCGGTCGATCTCCGATCCCAAGGACCGGCTGACGACAATCCTGATCACCCCGCTGATGACCTGTTCGGCGCGGCTTCCGGTCTATGCGGTGATCATCGCCGCGTTCATTCCGGCGCGGAACCTTGGCTATGGCATCGGGCTGCAAGGGCTGGTGCTGCTGGGGCTTTACGTTGCGGGAATCGTTGGCGCGATGGTGGTGGCGTTGGTGCTGCGCGGTTCGCTGACCAAGGGCGCGGCCAGTGGCTTCATCATGGAGCTGCCCAAGTACCAGATGCCCAATCCCAAGGACCTGGCGATAGGGCTGTGGCAGCGCGCCTTGATATTCCTGCGCCGCGCCGGGACGATCATCTTCACCGTGGCGGTGGTGCTGTGGATTTTGCTCAATTTCCCGCGAGCGGGTGAGGGCCAGAATCAGGTCGACGCCTCGGTCGCCGGGCATATCGCCAATGGCCTTGCGGTGGTGATCAAGCCGATCGGTTTCAACCGCGACATCGCGCTCGCCCTGATCCCGGCGATGGCCGCGCGCGAGGTGGCGGTCAGCTCGCTCGCCACCACCTATGCCGTGGCCGACAGCGACGAGACGGAAAGCGCGCTGGTCGATCAACTGCGCGCGCGCTGGACCCTGCCAACCGCGCTGGCCTTCCTCGCCTGGTTCGTCTTCGCCCCCCAGTGCATGAGCACCATCGCCGTCACCCGGCGCGAGACGAACGGCTGGAAATGGCCGGGCTTCATGCTGCTCTACCTGTTCAGCCTGGCCTACGTCTTTGCCGGTCTGACATACTGGACGGCGGTTTGGCTGGGGCTGGGGTAGCTGCGCCTCAGCGTGAAACCAAATCCCCGAAACGGGGAAAACGCCATCAGGCAATCTGGTCCCCTTCGATCCAACGGGCTAACCCCAGGCCCAAGCAATTCAAAGGGACTCGATTCGATGGCAGGCAGCGTCAACAAGGTCATTCTGGTCGGCAATCTAGGCGCCGATCCGGAAGTCCGCTCGTTCCAGAACGGCGGGAAGGTGTGCAACCTGCGCATCGCCACGTCGGAAAACTGGAAGGACCGCAACACCGGCGAAAAGCAGGAACGCACCGAATGGCATTCGGTGGCGATCTTTTCCGAAGGGTTGGCGGGCGTGGCCGAACGCTACCTGCGCAAGGGATCGAAGGTTTACGTCGAAGGCCAGCTCCGCACCCGCAAGTGGCAGGACCAGTCGGGCAATGACCGCTATTCAACCGAGGTCGTGTTGCAGGGTCCTGGCGCGGTGCTGACCATGCTCGATGGCGCGCCCGGCGGCGGCCAAGGCGGTGGCGGCGGTGGTGGCCAGCGCGGCGGCGGTGACTGGGGTGGCGGTTCCTCGTCGGGCGGCGGCAACTATGGCGGCGGGCAGAAATCCGGCGGCTCTGGCTTCGGCGGCGGTTCCTCGGGCGGTGGTGGCGGTTTCGCCGACGATCTCGACGACGATATTCCGTTCTGAGGCCCTACTCCTTCAACAGCCCCTTCAACGCGCCGAACGGTCCGGCCTGCCCTTCGCTGACGATACCGGCCTTCCGCCGCGCTTCCTCGGCGTCGGGTCCGGTGAGGTAGGGGTCGATCGCCAGGCCAAGCGTTTGCGCCAGCGCTTCGCCCAGGTCGAACTTCCCGCCTGCCATCTCGATGTCGTCGAGTTCACCCTCGTCCAGCTCGATCTCGGAGTCGGGATCGGGCGCGGACAAGGCGGGGACAAAACGCAGGTCAACCGATTCGTCGATCTTCACGTCCAGATCCTCGTCCGAGACGGCGCAGGCTTGTACTATGTCCGCCGTCAGCCGCCCCCTGGCGAGGATGTTCGGTCCGTCCGACACAAAGGTTACCCTCGCCTCCAGCCGCTTGACCGCGACCAGATCGAACCGCGCGGCAAGCGCGGCGCATTCCTCCGGCGTTGCGGTGATGTGCTGCACGGCGGCAGGCAGGGTCCGCAGGTCGTAAGGGCGGGCAAATTCGCTCATCGCGCGATCTCCCCGGCGAGCAACCGCGCATCGTCAAGCGCGGCAAGCTCACGCGCCAATACGCGCAGTTCCGCCGCAATGCCCGCCGGATCGCCCCCGTCGATCAGCGTGACGTTGCGCTGGACCGTTGCGATCAGCGATGCGTCATCCGTCTGCGCCAGCCCCTCGCGCAGCGCCTCCATCCTGCCGCCGAGCACGCTGACCAGCTTGCCGATGCGTTTGCCGACGACCAGATCGCCCACGCCGCTCTGGCGAAGCTGGCCGTCCATATCGTCGACGAACAGTTCGGTAAGCCGGGCCGAGGGCGCTTTCAGATCGTCGTGCCCGTCCATCCGCAGCATCACCAGCGCGAGGACCAGGGTAATCGCATCGAACCGCCCGGCGACGGTGTCGGCCACGCCGCCTTTCGCGTACCAGCCCGGCTCGCGCGCGATCCCCACCACGCGGTGCCACAGCGGGCGCAGCGCCTCACGCGGGTCGGGCCGTGTTCCGAACAGGCGGGCGAGGAGAGACATTGCAAACAGCCTTTCGATCATTCAGCGGGGATTAAACCCCTTCAGCCCA
>JAGWUU010000124.1 GCA_028868335.1 Sphingomonadales bacterium
ATTTCGTCGCCGGAAACCGCCACCGCACCATCGGCGCTGCGCGTGACGACCAGCAGCGGCACCTTGTCCTTCAGCGCAGCGATCCCGTCGTGGAAATCGTCATGGCCGGTCAGCGCCGCCAGTTCGATATGGTTGGCGAACAGGATGTCGATCTCGCCAGTCTCGATCATGGCGCGGAAATCGGCGCCGTGGCGTTCGATCACGAAAGCATCCGAAAGGGTGAAGGCAACCTTGCGCCCGGCATCCCTCGCCGCCGCGATCGCCCGGCGCATTGCCGCGCGCGGCTCCTCCGGGTCCCACAGATAGCCCTCGAGATAGAGCACGCGAGCGTCGGCGATCGCCGCTTCGTCCAGTGCCACGGCGGGCAGGAACTGCGAGGCGCCAAGAAAGGTGTTCATCGTCCGCTGCCCGTCCGGCGAGACGAAGATCAGGCAGCGCGCCGTTGGCGGATCGCCAGCCCGCGCCGGAGTGGCGAAAGAGATCCCGCCAGCGCGGATGTCGTGGGCGAATACTTCGCCGAGCTGGTCCTGCGCGACCTGGCCGATGAAGGCGCAGCGCGCGCCAAGCGCGGCCAGGCCTGCCAGCGTGTTTGCCGCCGAGCCACCGGAAATCTCGCGCGCCGGACCCATGGCGCCGTACAGCTCCTCCGCGCGCGCCGCGTCAACCAGCGTCATTCCGCCGCGAGTCAGGCCGAGCTGCTCGATCAACGCGTCCTTGCAGGGTGCCATGACATCGACGATGGCGTTGCCGATGGCGATGACGTCATGGGTGGGATCGGGCATCGGGAAATCCTGAAAACAAGCGAAGAAATCGCGTCGCGCCTAGCCGTCCGTTCGGCTCAGGGCAAGTGCGGCGGCATTGACAGGTGAGGGTGGCCGGGCGAAGCCGGGCGCGATGTTGCAAGCCTTTGCTCTCGCCCTCGGCCAGCTGACCGATCGCGCCGTGCTGCGCGTGTGGCTCAAAAGCATGACCGTTGCCCTGCTGGTGTTCGTGGCTCTGGGTGCGGTTTGCTGGTGGGGGATTCGGGCGACGCTGGCGTACTACGTCAACGACTACTCCTCGGGCTTCGACGAGCTTGCCGCGGCCATCATCGTGGTTGCCCTGTGCATCGTGCTGTGGCGGATCGTCGCGCTCGCGGTTCTGCAACTTTACGCCGACGAGGTGGTCGCCGCGGTTGAGGCGCGGTACTATCCCGCAGCCGCGGCCAGCGCGCGCAAGCTTGGCTGGCACGAGGAATTGGGAGCAAGCCTGCGCAGCGCGGGACGGGCGGTGGGCTTCAACCTGCTCGCCCTGCCCTTCGCCTTGGTTCTTCTGGTCACGGGCCTTGGTCCGGCCCTCGTCTTCACGCTGGTTAACGCCGTGCTGCTGGGGCGCGAGTTGCAGGATATGGTGTGGATTCGTCACCGCCCCAATCCGCGCGCACCGGCCCCGCTCAGCAGCATCGAGCGGATTTCGCTCGGTCTGGTGGTAGCCCTTCTGCTGCTCGTCCCATTCGCCAATTTCGCCGCGCCGTTCCTGGGCGCGGCGGCGGCGGCGCATCTTATTCATCGCAAGGAGCGCATTGCCCATGTCGCCTAGATCGGTCCTCGTTCTCGGCCTTGTTCCCTTGCTCGCCGCATGCGGCGGCGGGGGTGGAACGGTGCAGAGTGCGGCCACCAGACCCGTTCCCGCCACGCGCACGGCTGTCCGCACCCCGGTCCATCGCCCGCCGGGACCGGCCCAGATTCATGTGCTGCCCGGCCTTGAAGGGGTGATCGGCGCGACCTCGGCAGACCTCACCCGCCGCTTCGGAGCGCCCCGGCTCGACGTGATCGAGGGCGATGCCCGCAAGCTGCAGTTCAGTGGGACCGCCTGCGTGCTCGACATTTATCTCTTTCCTTCCGCCGCCGGTCGCGAGCCGCAGGCAACCTACGTCGACGCGCGCCGCGCCAGCGACGGCCAGGACGTCGACCGTGCCGCCTGCGTCAGCGCGCTTCAGAAAAGATAGGTAACCCGGATTTAAGGATAAGCGGCGATAAGCTCTGCCCAAATGGCATATTTTGGGGGCAACAACGCCGATGACCATGCAGTTTCGTGACCTTGCCGCGCAGGCAGTGGCCAATGGCGCGATCAGCGCGGACGAAATCCTCGCGCTGCGCCAGGCTGGCTGGGCCGACGGACGGATCGACCCGGAAGAGGCCGAAAGCCTGTTCATCGCCAACGAACATGTCACGACCGCGAGCCCCGAATGGGCGGCGCTGTTCGTCGAGGCGCTGTCAGAGTTCGTGGTCAACACCGTCGAGCCGCACGGCTATGTTGATCAGGCCATGGCCGATGAGCTGATCGCCCGGATCGATCATGACGGCAGGGTCGATTCGCTCACCGAACTGGAGTTGTTGGTGAAGGTGCTGGAAATCGCGCGATCCGTGCCTGCCAATCTGAAGGACTACGCGCTCCGGCAGATCGAGGAGGCGGTGCTTACTGGCGAGGGGCCGACCCGCACCGGCACGCTCGATCCCAAAGCGATCACCGAAGCCGAATGCGATGTGCTGCGCCGCGTGATTTTTGCCGCGGGCGGCGACCGCCCCGCGGCGGTCAGCAGGGCCGAGGCCGAGATGCTGTTCCGCCTCAAGGACGCGACGCTCTACGAGATAAACGCACCGGGCTGGGAAAGGGTGTTCGTCCAGGGCGTCGCCAACTATCTGCTTGGCTTCGAGACTCCCGAGCCGCTGAGCCGCGAACGCGCTGCGGAGCTTGAGGCCTTCATGTCAAGCGAGGGCCACGGCATCGGTTCGTTCCTCGGCCGGATGATGCACTCCGAGGTCGAGGACAATGCCGGTGCCGCGTTCGGCAGCCTGCTCGACATCAGCCAGCCGATCGCCGAGGACGCCGAGGACAAGGCCGAGATCGACGAAGCTGAAGAGCTGTGGCTGCGCGACCGGATCGACGCCGACGAGGAACTCGACGACATGGAAAAGGCCCTGCTTGCCTTCATCGCCGAGGAAACCGGGACCGAAGCGCTGCGAAGCTGAGGCCCCGCCCCCCCTGCACTGCGCCCTGCCTACCAGTCGTAGGCCTTGGGCAGCGATCCCTCGCCCGGCGTGGCATAGCGCTCCTTCAGGCGGCTCTGGTGATTGCCGAGCGGCTGCTCGACCCCATCGATGTAAACGGCGACCACCCCGGACTGCGCCTCGAGCGGATCACCATCCCAGATCACCACATCGCCTGCACGACCGGGACGGAGCGACCCGAACCGCTCGCCCATGCCCATCGCCTCGGCCGGGCCCGAACTGATCGCGGCAAAGGCCTTGTCCCAGGTGAGGCCGGTGGCGCGCGGGATGCGCGTCAGGCCGACAAGGTTGCCCGCATACTGGGTGATCGCCGGCGACATACCGCCATAGGCGCCCAGCGCCACCTTTACCCCGGCCGCCGCCATGCGCCCAACGTTGGACTGGGTAGCGCCAAGCTGCTCGAAGCGGGCGGGCAGGTCGTTGAGCGGAGTCGCAAGCACCGGCACCCCGGCGGCGGCAAGATCGGCGGCAACTAGCCAGCCTTCGCTTGCCCCAACGATCACCAGCCGGAGCAGCGGAAAGTCGGACTTGAGCGACAGCGCCATGCGAATATCGGCAGCGCGCTCGACATGGACATAAAGCGGCTGGCGTCCGGTAACGACTGGGACCAGCGCGGCGGCGTCGCCACGGGTCAACAGCACGTCGGTACGGCGCGATCCGGCCGGGGCGGCGGCGATTTCGCGCGCTTCGGCCAATGCGTTCCGCAGCACCGCATAGGCCGCGACCCGGCTGCCTCCTGCAAGGCGTGCGCCGTCCTCGCCCAGTTCAACGTACTGGAACGCGCGCGGCACGGTCACGGGACGGGAATCGACGCCAAGGTCGATCACCGCGCCCTGGCCCTCGAAGATCGCGTTCGTGCCAAGCGGGGCCACGGCGGCGCGGGTGACGCCTGCGTGGCGGCTGATCGCGATCGGCTGGGCGGCGGGATTGATCGCGGCGGATATGTCGAGGGCGGCACTGAACGGCGCCTTTTCTGCTCCGCTGTCGTTGCTTTCGTCGACCGCGCCGACATCGACCAGGCCCAGATCGGTGACTGCCAGCACCAGCCCGGGCGTGACCCATTTGCCCGCGGCGTCGATGGTCTTCACGCCGGGGGGAACGGCAATGCCCTTTCCGGCGGCGACCACCTTGCCACCACGCACCAGAACGGTGGCATTGTCGATCGGCGGGGAACCGTCGCCGATCACCACCTTGCCGTTGATAACGGCCACCTCCTGCGCCAGCGCCGGACCCGCGAGGGCCAGAGCCAGCGCGGCGAGTGCAATCCGGGCGATCATTTCACGTCTCCTTCGCCGGGCTGGCCGAGTTCAAAATCGCTGACCGGGCGGCGTTTGGGATCGGCGGCGTCAAAAAGCAGGGCTCCGTCGATCCAGACCTTCTCGGGCCGCGAATAGGTCGACAGCGGATTTCCGTTCCACAGCACCACGTCGCCCATCTTGCCGGTTTCGAGACTGCCGGTCTGCGCATCGACCCCGATCGCCTTGGCCGCATTGAGCGTGATCCAGCGGACTACCTCCTCGTCGGGAATGGCGATCCCGGCCCGGCGGGCAGCGCCTTGCGCCTTGGCCGCTTCCTGGTTGAGACGCTGGATGCCGTTCTCGTCATCGGAATGGATGATGACGCAGGCCCCGGCCTTGTAGAGCAGCCCGGCATTTTCCGGCACGGCGTCATAGGCCTCCATCTTGAAGCCCCACCAATCGGCCCACACCGCGCTGCACACGTCATTGGCTTTCAGCAGGTCGCCGATCTTGTAGCTCTCCACCGCGTGATGGAAGGCGCTGACCTTGTATCCGGCCTCCTTCGCCATATCGAGAACCTGCGCCATCTCGTCCGCGCGGTAGCAGTGATTCTGCACCTTGATCTCGCCATCGAGGACCCCGGCGAGCGTCTCCATCGCCAGATCGCGCTCTTCCAGCTTTCCGGCTTCACGCTTGGCACGATATTCTTTGGCCTTGATCCACGTCGCCCGGTCGACGGCGAAGTTGCCCATGCGGGTGGAGGGCATCTGCTTGCGCTCGCCATAGACGCGCTTGGGATTCTCGCCGCAGGCCATCTTGAGGCTGTAGGGCGCGCCCGGGAACTTCATGCCCTGGACCGTGCGGGAATAGACGTTCTTGAGCACCACGGAGCGCCCACCGATCAGATTGCCCGATCCCGGCAGGATTTCGAGGCTGGTGATCCCGCCATTGGCGAGGGCGCGCGAAAAGCCGGGGTCCTGCGGCCAGACCGAATGTTCGGCCCAGACCTGCGCCGTGGTCGGACTGGTCATCTCGTTGCCATCGGAATGGGCCTCGACCGCCGGGCTGGGATAGACCCCCAGGTGGCTGTGGACGTCGATGATCCCCGGCGTCACGAACTTGCCGGTGCCGTCGATCTGCACAGCATCGGCCGGAACGGCCATATCCGCCAGCGCGCCGCCCACCGCGGCGACCTTGCCATCGCGCAGCAGGATCGAGGCATTGTCGATCCGTCCGCCCTTGCCGTCGAACAGCGTGGCCCCGGTGATCAGCGTCGGGTGCGAGGGATAGGGCCGGTACGTCGATGGAAAAGGATTCTTGTCGAAATCGCGCGCCGCCTTCACCGCCGCGCTTTCGTCCTTCTTCTTGTCCTTGGCGGTTGCCCCGCCAGTGCCGGCGAAGGCCAGAGCGAATGCGGCGGATGCCGCGAGAATCGTGCGGGGCGCCATGATCACTTTACTCCATGCATCAGCTTCCGCAGCGGCCACGAAAGCAACAGCAGAAGCAAGCCCAGTCCGATCGAGACATAGCTGATCTTGGTGAACACCCCGACATAGGTTTGCAGGCTTACCCCCAGGTTGGTCACCTGACCGCCCACGGTTTCGACGCTGGCCTGCCCGGCGACGATCCCGGCCACATATTGCGCGACCGCGATCGAGAGGAACCAGACGCCCATCATCATCCCGACGATCCGCGCGATCGACAGCTTGGTGATCATGCTCAGCCCGACCGGGGAGATGCACAGTTCAGCCACCGAATGGATGAAGTAGAGGCCCGCCAGCCAGACCATCCCCACCTTGAAGCTGGAATCCGCAAACTGCGAACCCCAGACCAGCAGCAGGAAGCCCAGGCCGACGCCCATCAGCGCAATCCCGAACTTGATCGGGATCGATGGCTCGAGCCCGCGCCGGGCGAGCGCGTTCCACAGCGCCGAGAAAATCGGCGCCAGGGTGACGATGAACAGCGCGTTGAAGATCTGCGTCTGACCCGCGGGCATGACATAGACTTCCGCCCCGCCGAACCCGTGGAGCCGCGCGTAGTGCATGCCGAACATCCCGGCCAGCGCCACCACGGCAAAACCGATCCCCATCTTGCGGCGCGCCGATGCGTCTTCGCCGTTGGAGAAGAACCACCATGCGAGCCACGCCAGGCCGCCGATCAGGCCGACGAAGAACAGGTAGTAGGTGGCGGGCGCGGCATTGAACATGGCGAACAGCGGGCGTGTCCAGCCGATTTCAAGCACCGTGTTACGTTCGGCAAACAGGGTCAGCGAAGAACCTGCCTGCTCGAACAGGGTCCAGAACACCGTGTTGAACACGATCAGTATCATCGCCGCCAGCATCATCTGGAATTCGGTGCGGGTTCCTGCCGCGAAAGACCATGCCAGGATCGTGGGCACCGCAACCAGGAAGGTGCCGAACATCAGCTTGCCCATGATCGGCAGGCCCATGAAATAGGCGACGATGCCGCCGCCGTCCCCGGCTTTCGGCGGCACATAGGTCATCAGGTTGGTGAACAGGAAATAGATCAGCGGCAACGCCAGCAGGGCGCAGCCATATATCAGCCAGTCCTTGCGGGGATCGGCGCCCGCGGGACGTTCGCCATAGCCGCTGAGCCGCCCGCCATCGAACTGGAACAGCAGCCACGAGCAGGTCATCCCCAGCGCGGCGAGCCCGAACCCGGCCCACCAGCCAACCGCGTCAGCCAGGATCGGGCAGAAGAACTGCGAAATCAGCGAGCCGAGGTTGATCCCCATGTAGAAGATCGTGAAGCCTGCATCGCGCCGTCGGTCGCCGTCGGCATAGAGCGCGCCGACGATGGTTGAGATGTTCGGCTTGAAGAAACCGTTGCCGATCGTCACCAGGCCGAGGCCGAGCAACAGGATCGTCACGGTCAGCGGATTGCGCTCGCCGTCCGAAGTGAACTCCTTGGGAGCAAGCTTCCGCACCTCGCGCCCGTCAGCGCCAAGCAACGAGACGGTCTTGTCCTCGTTGCCCTTGATCGTCAGTTCCTGGCCGCCGACGGTGATATGGCGAGCTTCGGTACCGCCCTTGCCGGTGACGGTCACGGCATAGCGTTGGCCATCGATCGTCGCGAAGGGCTTGGCCGCATCGCCGCCAAAGCACAGGGTGAAATATCCCACCGCCATCAGGATCGCGCCGAACTTTACCGACCGCTTGGACCCCAGGTAGCGGTCGGCGATCAATCCGCCGATGAGCGGTGTCAGATAGACCAGCGCGGTGAAGCCGCCATAGATGCCGGTGCTGGTGCTATCGTTGAACAGGAAATGCTTGGCGAGATAGAGCGTCAGGATCGCCCGCATGCCGTAGTAGCCAAAGCGTTCCCACATCTCGGTGGTGAACAATCTCTTGAGCTGTTGGGGATGACCGAACCACTGCCCGCTGCCCATGGCGCTGGGATGAAGGGTGGTTACGTCGGCGGGGACGGCGCCGGGCTCTGCGGCTGCGTCGTCGATCGGATTGGTCATGGTGCCCTTGGCTCCCCTCTTGTCGTTCTGGCACGCAGATGGCGAACCCCGCCCGGAAAGGCGCGGCTGCCGTGAATGACGCGGAGATTAGCGGCGAATTTTTCAGGGGGAAGTAAAAATGTTGCGCAAAATTGAAACGGCTTTCGCCTTGCCTGCCACGCTGTATTATGGCACTGATGCACCATGGCTCCCAGCGGAAAACCCGTCTATCTCAAGCTGCGCGACATGATCGCCGCATCGATCATCGATGGCACTTATCCCGAGGGGGCGATGCTCCCGTCGGTGCGGGCCTTCGCGGTGGACCAGGGCGCCAACCCGCTGACCGTGGCCAAGGCCTACCAGCAATTCCAGCTCGACGGTCTGGTCGAGGTGCAACGCGGTGTCGGCATGTTCGTCGCGCGCGGCGCCGGGGATCGCTTGCGGCGCAGCGAGCGCGAGGCGTTTATGTCCGAAGAATGGCCCCTGTTGCGGGCCCGGATCGGCAGGCTGGGTCTGTCCATCGCCGACCTTCTTGCGGAAAATGCCTGAATCCTTTGTGTTAAATGTTGCGTCTGTGCAAACGCTCTGGCAATGTGGCTATTGCAGTGTTGCTTGCACCGGGTCGGAAGCAGTGCCGCGCTTTGCTTTTGATACAGGGGCCGTTGGAAGCTCCGAGGAAGGCGTGCGATGATCAGATCCGAATTGCTGCAGGCGCTCGGCCGGGAAAACCCCGGCCTGCGCGCCGAAGAAATCGAAAAGGTGGTGAACGTCTTCTTCGACGAGATCGCCCAGCGGCTGGCCAAGGGCGGCCGGGTCGAGCTGCGCGGCTTCGGCTCGTTTTCGACCCGCCAGCGCGACGCCCGCAAGGGCCGCAACCCGCGTACCGGCGAAAGCGTCGACGTGCCGGGCAAGAACGTCCCCTACTTCAAGCCCGGCAAGGAAATCCGCGCGCGGCTGAACAGCGATTGAGCTTTCGCTGAGTGCGGACAGGCCATCCGGCCTGTCCTTGGTAACACCAGCCCACTCCCCGCCCAAGGTGCAAGAAAATGTCCGGGGGACATTTTCGCCGAAGGGGCCGACCACCCGTTCATGGTACCCTGTGGGTGGCCGGGCAGGGGGAGTGGGCCGGTGTTGCCAAGGACAGGCCGGATGGCCTGTCCGCACTCAGCGAAAGCTCAATCGCTGTTCAGCCGCGCGCGGATTTCCTTGCCGGGCTTGAAGTAGGG
>JAGWUU010000125.1 GCA_028868335.1 Sphingomonadales bacterium
GCCCCGGCGCAGGTACGATGTCTTCACCGCCACTATCCCTCTCCTTGCAAATTCACGGCAACACTACCGGTCGCCTTGGTACCCAGGATACCGAGTCAGGCGAATTAACCGCTCGACTTAAATACTCCGGGCAATCGCTTATTCTGAATTGTAACCGGTTACAATAGGCGAAATTCTGCCCTTGCCGCATTTTGTCCCGGCCGTGACATTCAACGCACGCCGAACTGGAATGGCTGGGTAGCGACGCCCGAAATGCCAAGGCCAAGGTTGGATGGTGGCAGCGCCGACGGCGGCTTCAACCTTGCGCGAATGTATTCCGCATGGCTCTCCATCTTGTCGACCGTGTCGGCGATGACCTCCTCGATGTCCTTGAGATATGCGATCATCTGGTCCTCGGGGATGAGTTCGACCATGGGGTCGTGGCGCATCCGCAGCCCCTGCCCAAGCAACACCTGAACCCAGCTCTCCTCGCGAAACAGTTCCGCTTTGCCATGCTGGAAAAAGCGGGCGGAGCTTTCAAAGACAGCCAACCTGTCACGCAGGCTGTCCGGCACGTCCATGTGCTTGAGATAGGCCCAGAATGGCGTGTCCTCGCGCTCGGTCACCTTGTAATGAGCGATGATGAAATCGCGCACATCCTCCATCTCGTAGGCAGACTGCCGATTGTATTCGTCAATGTCGGCCTGATCGAAGGCGCGTCCCGGAAACATGGCGATCAACCGAAAGATCGCTGTCTGGATGAGATGGATCGAGGTGGATTCGAGCGGCTCGAGGAAGCCGCTCGACAGACCGATTGCGATCACGTTCTTTTCCCAACTCTTGCGCCGCCGACCGGGACGGAAGCGAACCGGCATCGGGTCCTTGAGCGGCGCGCCGTCGAGGTTGGCAAGCAGGGTCGCGGCCGCTTCGTCGTCGCTTTGATGGGCGCTCGCATAGACCATCCCGTTGCCTGTCCGATGCTGCAACGGGATACGCCATTGCCAGCCGTGGGCATGCGCCGTCGAGCGGGTGTAAGGGGTCAGCTCGGGTGCGCTTTCGCATGGTACGGCGAGCGCCCGGTCACACAACAGCCATTGGTTCCAGTCCTCGTAGGCGATGCCCATTGCATCGCCGATCAGCAGGCCCCGCATTCCCGAACAGTCGATAAAAACATCCCCTCCGATGGTGCGGCCATCCTCAAGAACAAGATGGTCGACGAAACCACTCGCCCCATCCTTTACCACATCGACGATGCGACCCTCGATCCACTCCACTCCTTGGGCTTCCGACCGACGACGCAGGAAGGCCGCGTAGGCCGTGGCGTCGAACTGGAAAGCATAGTCGAAATCGGCCAGCGGCGAGTTGGGGTTACGCTTGTCCGGGGGAGCCATCCGGTTGCGGCGCGCCGCCGCGCAGTTGAGCGCGTAGTTGTCAAAGTGGCTGGCCTGTCCGCTCGCCATGGCCTTGAGCCAGAACTGGTGAGTATGAAGCCACAGGAGATCCTGGCCGATATTGCCGAAACCATGGATATAGCTGTGTCCAGGTCGGCGCCAGTTTACGAATTCGATCCCGAGCTTGTAGGTGGCATTGGTTTCTCGCAGCAGGTCGGTCTCGCTGATTCCGGCCATCTCGTTGTAGATCTTGATTGCCGGAATGGTCGCCTCTCCCACGCCGATGGTGCCGATCTGTTCGGATTCGATCAGTCGTATCGAGTAGCCAGTGGTGAAAAGGCGCGAAAGCAGCATCGCCGTCATCCAGCCGGCGGTGCCGCCGCCAACGATGGTGATATTGGCGATGGGCGGGTTGTCAGCCATGAAGCGGTTCCTCATTTTCCCTTACCTATCCTGCCCCGGAGCAAATCACTTGTAAACGGTTACACCGCTGGCTAGGCGCGCCGAGGCGCAAGAGGACGAACGGCCTATGGAACTGGTGGTCGACAACGGTTGCGCCTCGCTGGCCATCAGGGCCTTGAGCGAAACCATACTGCGCGTGCGGCTGTGGACGGGAACGGCCCCTGAGGACGCAAGCTGGGCGGTGCCCGCGGACATTCGGGCAAAACGCGCAACAGTCCGAACTACCGCAATGACTCTGTCCACTGCCGACCTGACCGCGACGGTCGATCCCCTCACATTGGCGCTTACGGTTCGCGATAAATCAGGTCGCGTGGTTCATGCCGACGCAGCAGCGCCCCGATTGGCTGAAAGCGGATTTTCGTTGGCCAAGGCGCTTCACGACAACGAGCGCATTCACGGACTGGGCGACAAGACCGGCACATTCGACAAGCGCGACAGTTCATTCTCGATGTGGAACACAGACACCTGGGGCTACGGTACGGCGACCGATCCCACCTACAAGTCGATTCCGTTTTACCTCGCTGACGGCGGCGAGGCGGGATGCCACGGCCTGTTCCTCGACAACACCTGGCGGACGTGGTTCGATTTTGCACATCGCCGCGACAACGTCATCGAAATTGCCGCCGATGTCGGCCCTTGCGACTATTATCTGATCCACGGCCCGACCATGGCCGAAGTCGTGCGCGGCTATGCATGGCTGACGGGCACCGCGCCCCAACCGCCTCGCTGGGCTTTGGGTTATCAGCAATGCCGCTGGAGCTATGAAACCCAGGCCGAAGTCCGCGCCGTGGTCGACCGCTTCCGCGCCGAACGGATCCCGCTCGACGTGATCTGGCTCGATATTCATTTCCAGGACCGCAATCGTCCGTTCACTGTCGACACTGCGGCATTTCCTGACCTGGCAGGCATGGTGGATGAACTGCGTCGGGAAGGTGTGCGAACGGTGGCCATCACCGATTTGCACATCGCCGAGGCGCGCGGAGAAGGCTACGGCCCTTACGACAGCGGCCTGACGCAAGACCGGTTCCTGCGCTGCAGCGATGGTAGCGTTTACGTCGGGGAGGTCTGGCCGGGGCCGAGCGTCTTTCCGGAATTTGGCGAGGCCGAGACGCGAGCATGGTGGGGCGCGCTCTATCGCGACTTTGCCGCAATGGGGATCGCCGGATTCTGGAATGACATGAACGAACCGGCGATATTTGCCTATCCATCAAAGACCATGCCCGCGAACGTCGAGCATCGTATCGACAGCGACGACTTCGCTCCGCGCGTGGCCAGCCATGCCGAAATGCACAACGTCTATGGCATGCTCAACACCCGTGCGACGGCGCAGGGTCTTGCCACTCTGCAACCCGACAAGCGCCCCTTCGTCATGACCCGCGCGACCTATGCCGGTGGCCAGCGTTATGCCGTGACCTGGACCGGCGACAACAATGCCAGTTGGGAACACCTCCGGTTGTCGATCGTGCAATTGCTGGGACTAAGCCTGTCTGGTTTCGCGTGGTGCGGTTGTGACATCGGCGGGTTCACCGGTGGACCCTCGCCAGAATTGCTCACCCGGTGGCTTCAGATCGGCGCCTTCATGCCGATCATGCGGGCCCATGCCGCCAACGGGACCCCGCGCGCCGAACCCTGGGTCGACGGGCCGGAACACACCGCCATGCGTCGTGCCGCGATCGAGGGGCGATACCGCCTGCTTCCCTACATTGCAGCGCTTGCCGATGCCGCCGAGAGGCTGGGTGATCCGATCTTGCGCCCGTTGGCCTATGACTACCCCGAGGCCGCGCGTTCGACCGAGGTTGATCTTGCGTGCTGCTTCACCCTTGGGCGCGCCTTGATGATCGCGGCCAGCCCTCGGCCGGATTCGCCGCAGCCCTATGTTGTCTGCCTCCCAGCAGGAGGCTGGTTCGATTTTCATAGCGGGCGGAAAATCGTTGCGGATTCGACCAATGCCGATGGCACGCACGATCTCGTCACCGAAATACCGCGGCTCGATCGGCTTCCCGTCTTCGTCCGAGCGGGCAGCATCATCCCGTGCGGGCCAGTGGTTCAATCCACCGCTGCTGCACCGCTGCCCGAACTGACGCTGCGGATCTACCCAGGCGCCGATGGCGATGGAACGCTCTACGACGACGATGGTGAAACATTGGCCTATCGCACGGGTGCGTTCTTTCGCCAAAAGGCCGAATGGGACGACGGCACCCTTACCCTGCGACTGCAAGCGCCTGACGGAAGACGCCAGCCTTACTGGACCAATCGCAAGGTAGCTCTCCACGGCCAGAGCTTGCCGCGCCAAGCCACCTGCAACGGCGCAGCAGTTGTGGCTGCTTACGATGAGCGGACCGGGGTAATCGCGGTGGAACTGCCCGGCACCGGCCCGGTCGAACTGCGCTTCAGCCCGTCACCAGACTGAACGCTCCCGTCACTCCTCCAGCCTGAGCCGAAGGAGCGACCCAAACGGTAAAAGCCCCCGGCTCAACCGTAAGCTTGCCATCCGCGTTCGAAAAAAGGAGGTCGGTGAAGGCCAGCCTGAAGGTCACCCGCTTGCTTTCACCGGGCGCCAGATGGACCTTGGCGAAGCCTTTGAGCAACCTCACAGGGCGGGTCATGCTTGCCACCTGATCGTGGACATAGAGCTGCGCGACCTCGTCGATCGCGACCGCGCCGGTATTGGTCAGCCGCGCCGCGATCTCGATCGCGCCGTTCCAGGGCATTGTCGCGGGCAGTTCCAGACCAGCATATTCGACGGTCGAATAGGTCAGCCCATGCCCGAAAGGATAAAGCGCGGCGTTGGGCGCTTCGCGGAACTGGGTCTTGTAGTCCTGTCGTGGCCCCGGTGGCTGCGCCCGGCCCGAATTCTTGTGATAATAGTAGTAGGGTTCCTGCCCGCTCTCGTACGGGAAGCTGACGGGCAGACGCGCTGAGGGACTGACCTTTCCGAACAGTACGTCGGCCAGACCGTTACCGGCCTCGCTACCCAGGAACCATGTCACCATGATCGCCCGCGCATCGCGCACCGCTCCGTGCAGTGCGAGCGCCCTGCCGTTGCGCAGTAGCACGACAACCGGCGTGCCCGTCGCGGCAACTGCCTCGGCCAGATCCCGCTGCACCTGCGGCAAAGTCACCGAGGAACGCGATTGTGACTCGCCCGACATGAACTGTCCTTCGCCGACCGCGAGCAATACCACGTCGGCCGCACGCGCCGCCGCAACCGCAGCGTCGATGCCTCCCGCGATCGGCTTGTCTATCTCGCACCCCCTCACCACGGAAAGGGCCTTGGGATCACCCATGGCGGTGCGGATTCCGGTTTCGAAGCTGACACATTTCGCGTCATCGCCAAACGGAGCCCACGGCCCGATCAAATCGTTCTGCCCGGCATGCGGACCGATCAGCGCGATGCGCTTGCCGGCTCGCGGGAGCGGGAGCAGTCCGCCTTCGTTCTTCAAAAGGACCACTGACTTGCTTGCTGCCTCACGGGCCAGCGCAAGCGATGCGGGTCGACGCATCGACGCCGCCTCGCGCTTGGTGTCTATCCTCCGCAGGGGGTTGTCGAACAAACCCAGCGCCGCCTTGGCTGACAGCACCCGTCGTACCGACTGGTCCAGCACTGCTTCGGGCACCAGCCCATCGCGAACCAGACCGGGCAGATAGGTGTAATAGAGGTTGCTGGCCATGCCCATGTCGCAGCCCGCCAGGATAGCGAGCCGGGCAGCATCGCGATCGTCTTTCGCGTAGCCGTGAACGATCATTTCCTGGTCGCCGGTGTAGTCGGAAACAATGAAGCCAGGAAACTTCCACTCATCGCGCAACAGCTTGTTCAGCAACCAATGGTTGCCAGTCGACGGTATTCCATTGATCTCATTGAAGCTGGCCATCCCTGAACCGGCCCCCGCCGCAAAGCCTGCCTCGTAGGGCGGCAACAGAACATCGTGCAGGGTCTGGGGGGAGATGTCGACGGTCGAATAGTCGAGGCCCGCCTCGGCCGCACCATAGGCCGCGAAATGCTTTATGCACGACAGCACCGCGTCAGCGGCGGTCAAATCCTTCCCTTGAAAACCACGCACCCGCGCTCCGGCAAACAGTGTACCGAGCCAGGGATCCTCGCCCGATCCCTCGACACCGCGGCCCCAGCGCGCGTCGCGAGCGACGTCGACCATCGGAGCAAAGGTCCAGTCGATACCGGCGGCGGCGGCCTCGGTCGCGGCGATGCGCGAAGTGCGTTCGGCAAGGGAAGGTTCGAAGCTGCCCGCTTCGGCCAGCGGAACGGGAAAGACCGTCCGATAACCATGGATCACGTCAGCGCCGAATAACAGCGGTATCTTGAGCCGCGAGCGCCTGGTCACGGCATCCTGCAACCGGTGGTGGAATTCGGCACCGTTGCCGTTGAAAACGCCTGTGATCTTGCCGGCCACCGCATCCTCGATCTGCTTGTCAACACCTCCGGTATCGACGATCGGGTTGATCGTCGGCCCCGGCCCCCACGACGATGGCATCAGATTGAGCTGTCCGGCCTTTTCCTTGAGCGTCATCTGGCCAATCAGGGCATCAACGAATGCTGGCGTTGCGCGCGATGCGGTGGCGGCGATCGCCGCACGCAGCGGACTGGTGCTCCAGGCCGCAACCATGGTCGCTCCCAACAGGGCGGAACGGCGCGAAATCCTTAGGCTGTCCATTGCGATCCTCTTCCATGGCCGTGGCGCATCACATTTTCTTGAAACCGGTTACATAGACAGCTTCCCTTGCACATGGCAATCCGGCATAGAGCAACCGGGACGAGGGAAAGACGAAGGGCGCTATGGCGACGATCAGGGATGTGGCGCGCGAGGCAGGCGTGTCGGTGGCGACGGCCAGCCGCGCGCTCAACGATCATTCAAACGTCCGGGGTGAAACCCGCCAGCGTATTGTCGAGGCGGCAAGCAGGCTGAAGTTCGTACCTCATTCGGGAGCCCGCAGCCTGACCCGGAAGACGACAGACACGATCGGAGTGATCCTGCCCGATCTGTTCGGCGAATTCTTCTCCGAAATCATTCGCGGAATCGATCGTATCGCCAACAAGTCAGGCAAGCACTTGCTGCTCGGCAACATGCACGGCAGCGCCTATGAAACCGCGAGCGCGATCCGGGCAATGCGTGGCAGGGTTGACGGGCTTTTGCTGATGCCCAGCGAGGTCGAGCCCGAACTGCTCGCCCAGCATCTCGATCCTGCCATCCCGACGGTGCTGCTCAACTACGATGGTACGCCGCTTGGCTTGCCCTTCGTTGCCGTGGACAATTATCGTGGTGCCCGCGATCTTACGGAATTTCTCATCGCCAAGGGCTGTCGCCGCATCGCGCACATCGCCGGACCAAAGCACAACCGCGATGCGCGCGAGCGATTGCGTGGATTCGCCGACGCGATGCTTGACCGTCTGGGTGAGCGCAATCCCTTGGTTCTGAGTGGCGATTTCAGCGAGACAGCCGGGCAGGAGGCAGCTCGGCTCGTTCTTGGCGGACAGGTGCCGGTCGACGCGATCTTTGCTGCCAACGACCTGATGGCGGTGGGTTGCATGGAAGTGCTAACCGACGTCGAGACGGCTGGTGCCCTGCCGATGATCGCGGGTTTCGACGATATTCCCCTAGCCCGACATGTACGTCCCTCGCTGACCACTATGGAAGCGCATATCGAGGAATTGGGATCGCGCGCCGCGATCATGCTGCTGAACTTGCTAAGCGGAAATGAACTTACCGCGAGCGACGGGATCGTCCTTGCCCCGACGCTGATGCAGCGTGCCTCGACCCCGGGCCCGAGCCAAGACCAACCCGGTGCGCGTGTCCGCCCACCGGACGCCGTTCCTGAAGGCTGAGCGCGAGGTGTTCGCCGGCAAATCCATCCAGTTGACGCGGCGTCAGACGCTGGGCTGGACGGGCGCTCTTGCCGCCAACCTGGCAGTCGGCGGATGCTACCGCAACTCCGGTACCATCGACCTGTGGGCAATGGGCACCGAAGCGATGAGGCTGCCTGCACTCATGGCGAGCGCGCTTCCCGAACTCGCCAACCGCGTCAACGTCCAGGCGTTGCCGTGGACCGCAGCGCACAGCAAGCTACTGACCAGCTTTGCCGGTGGATCGCTGCCGTTGATCGGGCAGGTCGGCAACAGTTGGATCGCCGAGATGGTCGCGCTTGGCGCACTGCGGCCGGTGCCCGAAAGCCATTCCGCGCTGCTGGCCGACCAGTTTCCGGCGGTCGTGGAAACCAATCGCATCGACGGCAAGCTCTACGGCGTGCCCTGGTACGTCGACACTCGCCTGCAATTCTACCGCAAGGACTTGCTCGCACGGGTCGGCTACGCCGCGCCACCGCCGATCTGGGAGGAATGGAAGGCGGTTGGACACCGCTTGCTCGCGCGCGGCGCGACCGGGGGTTTTGCCGTCCTGATGCCGCTCAATGAAAACGAGCATCTTCTCGGCATGGCCCTGTCGGCCGGTGCAGGATTCGTGCGCGACAGGGCTAGTCGCGGCGACTTCGCCGCACCGGAATTTCTCGCAGCGCTTGAATTCTACCGCTCGCTCTATGCCGAGGGCCTGGCTCCCATAGCCTCGGCAAGCGAGGTCGCGAATGTCTGGGCGGAATTCGCCAAGGGAACTTTCGCGATCTACCCATCAGGACCGTGGACTGTCGGCGACATGCGCCAGCGTCTGCCCGACGCCATCAAGGACAAGTGGAGCACGGCACCGAATCCTGGACCCAATGGCACCGGCTCCGCGCCGCCCGGTGGATCGTCGCTGGTGCTCTATTCCGGCCATGGCAAGCGGGAAAAGGCCGGCTGGGCGGTGATTGCCGGATTGTTGGGATTGCCGGCGCAGCGCGCCCTGCTCGACATCACGGGTGACCTGCCCGCCCGTCGCACGGTGTGGCAAGACGCGGGGTTAATCGCCGATCCCATAATGAGCGCGTTTTCAACTCAGCTCGATCACGCCCGACCCGTCCCCAAGATTCCCGAATGGGAACGCATTGTCACCGAAATGCAGGTCGTCGCCGAGCGCATGGTGCGCGGGCAGTATGATGTGAAGTCGGCCGCCGCCGAAATGAATCGCCGGGCCGACAAGCTGCTGACGAAGCGGCGCTGGTTGCTCGAAACCGGGCGCATGGCATGAGCGCG
>JAGWUU010000393.1 GCA_028868335.1 Sphingomonadales bacterium
GACATAGAGGTAAGCCGCAGTGGGATACCAGTGCGCGACATGATGAGGATTGACCATGACCCAAGCTCCCGTCGAACAGCAGGAACGTCGCCACGGCGTCAAACATGCGGGAGCATCAAATCAAGGTAGAAATCCGGTTAAGCTGTAACTGCTGGTGTCAAGATTGGTTGGCTCCGGCATGTTGCGTAATCCGTCCGAATGCGACGGCAGCATGGCACCAAAAACGTCATGCGGTACTGACACCGTGCCGCAAGCCGCATGAAAGATCGTGGCTGTTTCTGCCACGCACGCACAGGTTTGGTGCAAGAGTGCTGATTCAGACTGGACAGGTCTGGAGCAAGACCGAAATAGTCTGAATGCGCCCGTCTTGGCCGGAGCGCGAGCGGTTCAATCGACGACGGAACCGTTTTCCTGGGCCAGGCGCAGATATTCCGAGAGCGGGCGCACCGCCTGGAAATACAAATCCCGCATCACGGGCTGCTGGCGCGGCCCGACGATGGAAGCCAGATCGGAGAGCTTCACCGTCGCCAGCGCGGGCATACTGATTCCGAGGTCGATCAGACCATAGGCCGTATCGCCATCAGTGGGATCGAGCGAAGTCAGCAGCCAGGTGGCGTGCGCGTCGGGGGTGAACAGCCGCACGACCGGCAGCGGGTCATGCGGTTCACCGGCGGCGGCCCGCCGCCCGTTCTCCAGCAGCGCGGCGCGCTGCGCATCGGTGACGAGGGGAGCGTTCATCGTGGTGCTCCTGTTCCAACATGGAATACCGGTTTTGCACATCCACGGCAAAGCGTGGATGCGTATTCCACGAAAGCCGTGGAAACACGAAAGCGCAAAAGCTCAATTGTAGAAATCTGCAAAGGCACGTTGGCGGTTTTCCGGTTCTGTCGGAATCCGCAGAAGCGGATTTCCGTAAAAGCACGAATAAGGGCCAAAAGCATGCTTGAGTTAAAGATAACGTGGTTTTAATTGTGTCGCGAATTGACGCTTCTGTCTATGCAGAAGCGATCCATCCAGCGCGGCCGGCCAGCGGGCGCCACCACCTTCGACGCCGAATTGGCTCAAGCCTTCGGCGCGGCTGTGCGCGCGTTGCGGACGGAGCGCGGGATTGCACAGGAATCGCTGGCGAACCTCGCAGGCATCGAGCGTTCGCACATGGGCAAGGTCGAGCGCGGCGAGCACATGCCCACGCTGGCGATCATCTTCAAGATCGCCGGCGCGCTTGAATGCAGTACCGCGGTGCTGATGGCCGCGACGGAAGGCCAGATCGCGGCTGCCGGGACGTAGGCTGGGGCCTCGCGCCCCGCCACAACGGGCGGGGCGCTGCGGCGGTTACGCCGCCTGGGGCTTGCTGCGCGACCAGATCAGGTCGTGCGTGCCGTCCTCGCCTTCGATCAGGCGGGCATAGACCGGCGCCGGGAACGAAGGATCGTCGAGGGTCACGGACTTGTATTCCCGCCCGGCTTCGCTGGTCTTGTTCCACGCCGCGCCGATGTCGTGGCCGGCGGCTTGGAGGCGAAAGTCGGGGGCGTTCTCGCTGCTGCCCTTGTCGTTGGGAACCAGCTTGACCTTGACGTTGAGCGTCAGGGTGCGAAGCGTGCCGGTGAAGCCGTCTTTGTCTGCGGTGAAGGTGCCGATGTTGGCCATGATGATTTCTCCTTTTGGTGGAACAAGGTTCGCGCCCATCGCGTCCTTGTTGTGATCCGGCCGGCGGGGGA
>JAGWUU010000394.1 GCA_028868335.1 Sphingomonadales bacterium
GACCTCTTCGCCGCCTTCGCCTTGGGCAGCTTCGTCGGCAGCGTCTTTGCCAACGTGCTTGGGCCGAGCATCGTCTGGCACCAGTCGCGGACCGGCGAGCGGGTTGCTCGCTGGCTGGACCACCTCGTCCTTCCCGCGTTGGTGGGCATTGGCGTCTCGCTCGTTCTGGCGGCGCAGTTCCTTGCCGGGGAAGCCGCACTGCTTGGGCGCCCGCTGGCCTTTTGGGAAGCGGTCGGAGTCTCGCTCTGCGGCGGGGCGGTGATGCTGGCAGCGCAGCGGCAGAGGCTCACGCTTCTGCAAATCGGCTCGGGCGTGAGCCTGTTCGGCGCCGACCTTCTGATCAATCTCCTGCTCCTGATGGCGATACCCTTCGCCTTCGCCCTTTGGGGCGCGCGCGGCTTGGTCATGATGTACGCCGTCAACGCGCTGCTCTGCCTGGTCTTCTATTCCAGCGCCGGTGGCGCGCCGCGGCGGCGAATCCGGCGTGCCGGGCTGCGCCTCGGACACCTCCACACCGCGATCGGCGGCGCGTTGCTCCTGCCGGTTTTCTTTCAGCTCGGACAGGGGATCTACCGCAGCGTCGAGCCGCTGCTCGACTCCGGCGGGCAGCTCCTCGCTGTCCCCATCCCCATCGCTGTGGCTGCCTGTGTTGCCGCAGTCTACATGCTGGGGCATTTCCAGCGCGCCCAGCGAGGCGGCGGCTTTCTGTTTCTCTTCTTCGTCGGTTTGCTGCTGGCGACGATCATTTCGACCGAAGGGCATCTCGCCGCCGAACGCGCCAAGCTCATTCTGCTCCTGCAGGTTCTGGTCCCGGTGCTGGGGCTGGTGCTCGGGCAGATGATCGTGCGCCCGGCCTGGCCCTCGCTGGCCCGCGGATTTCTCATGGCCTTGTGGATCGTCGTGCCGGCCGAGCTCTTGATCAGCTGGTTGCACGGCAGCCTCCTGCTTCAGCACGACCTGCTGCTTTTCAGCATCTACCAGCACCGCCAGTACGTTCCCGTCGTTCTCGAAGCGGCCTTCCTGTTCGCGCTTGCGGTGGCGCCCGCGCGTAGCGGGCCGCAGGCGCGCTGGCTCCTGCCGCTGATGACGCTCTACGCCATCGCCTCCACCTCGGTGCTGGCCATGGTCCTGCTCTTCCTGGGCGTCGGTTTGCTCGTCCGCCTGCGTCCCGCGATGTTGCCTTCGCGGCAGCTTCTGTCGCTACTTGCCGCGCTGGGCATCGGCTACCTTGCCCTGGCGCTGCCTAGCCCGGAATTCCGCGCCAAGTTCGCCTTCGACACTGGCGACACGGAGAGCGCACTGCTGCCCGACGCTTTCCGGGCCCATGTCGCGGTCTGGGCGGATTATTTGTCGGCGTTGTTGCGCGAGCCGCGTCATCTTGTCTTTGGTTTCCCGCATCCCCCGGACCGCACGGTGCTCACCAACGCCAACAACTATTACCTCGATTTCATCTACAACTTCGGTATCCTGGCCCTCCTGCCGCTGCTCTATCTTTTCGGTCACACGCTGGGCCGCCTTTTCCGCTTGCGCGCCCAGCTGCAGGATCGCCCGGAAATTCTCATGCTTGCGGCGATCGTGATCTTCCTGCTGGTCGCCGACAATGGCTGGAAGGTCGCCTTGCGGCAACCCTATTCCGGACTTCTGAGCTTCTTCCTGTGGGGTCTGCTGCTGTCCGAGCTCGCGCGCCTGCGTGCGCCGGCAACGCAAACCTCTCCCC